>CAZTYT010000178.1:0-4842 GCA_964618245.1 uncultured Legionella sp.
TACAGCAATCAATTGCCTATCATCAACAGTTTCCTCATTCTCGCTATGGCTACCAGCAAGCTTTATTTGGAATCATACAGGGTGGTGTCTTTAAAGATTTACGCCAAGAGAGTGCTGATTTTGTTTCCTCTATGAATACGGATGGTATTGCAATTGGGGGGGAAACTGTTGGTTTTGATATGAAAACTACGGTTGAGGTAATTCAATGGGTGCGCGATTATTTGTCAGAAAATAAACCGCGTTATACCATGGGGGTAGGTATGTCGCCCCAAGATCTTTTGGACGTTGTTGCTGAGGGAGTAGATATGTTTGATTGTGTTGCGCCAACACGCAATGCACGTCATGGGGCTTTATATTGCGGAGAAGTAGTGCAGGAAGGAAATTGGTTGCGTTTTGTAAGTGAGCATGAAAATGAGCGGATTCAGATTAAAAAATCATGTTTTGCGAGTGACTTATCACCTATTATGCCTAATTGTACATGTTATACTTGCCGTAACTATTCTCGTTCCTATTTACATCAATTGTTTAAACAAAAGGCTAATCTCTTTACAGCCTTGGCGAGCATTCACAATATTCATGTGATGCATGATGTTTGTAACAAGATGCGCGATTTAATAATTAGTTCACAGGAGAAATAATGGTCGTTATTAGTACCTCTAAAGGTGATATTCACATCCAGTTAGACACTGAAAATACGCCAGTTACTGCGGAAAATTTTTTGAGCTATGTTCGTAGTGGTTTTTACGACAATACAATTTTTCACCGGGTTATCGCAGGGTTTATGATTCAAGGTGGTGGTTTGACCTCTGATATGGAACAAAAAACTACACAATCACCCATTGAGAATGAAGCGAAGCAAGCTAAACCCAATAAGCGTGGCACGATTGCGATGGCCAGAACAATGGATCCTCATTCAGCGACAGCTCAGTTTTTCATTAATGTTGCTGATAATGGTTTTTTAAACTACAGCAGTGACAATATGCAAGGCTTTGGCTATTGTGTTTTTGGCGAAGTGGTAGAAGGAATGGATATTGTTGATGCAATTGCCAAAGTGAAAACAGGACAAAGCAAGGGGCATGCTGATGTTCCTTTAGAAGAAGTCAGTATTCTTTCCATCAAAGAAATCTAGGCCTATTGTTGTTGGGCCTTGGCCCAACAAGTCATTCTACATTTTTTTTACTGTCAGAATAATCAAATACCGGTATTTCCAGGTGAAAGAAAATAGCCAATAGTCTTACAATAAAAATCCCAATCAGGGTAATAAGAATATTAATGTTCTCAGGTACTTGGTAATAATCCAGAAGAATAAACAGTAAAGCGCCACCTAAGGCAATTACGGCATATAATTCCTTGCGTAAAACCAAGGGAATATCATTACATAAAATATCACGTAACATTCCGCCGCAAATACCAGTTATCATCCCACTGATGATGGCAATGCTTGGTGATAACCCATGATGTAGCGCTTTTTGAGTTCCAATGATCACAAAGGTCGATAAACCAAGCGCATCAAGGATTAAAAAAACCTTCATGATTCTGATTAATGAATGCGCGATAAAAATTGTTAAAAAAGCGCACAAAGAAGTGTATAATAGATACTCAGGATGTGTAACCCATGTTAAAGGATAGGTATTAAACAAGGCATCGCGCACGGTGCCACCTCCGAGCGCAGTAATGCAAGCAATAAGCATCACGCCAAAAAAGTCCATTTTTTTGCGCCCGGCTGCCAAAGCACCTGTAACTGCTTCTACACAAATGCCTATGATGAAAAGATAATGGAGTAACATGGGGCTCACTGCTTGTAAAAAATGCAATGATAGCACTATTGGGTCAGCTAGCGGAAGATAGGTTTTTGATAAAAATTGGTTTTGGAGAGCATGAATGAATTTGGGTGATCGATTATTTATAAATGGTGTTGATTCTAATGCCCGCGAAAATATACTTGGTTTGAATTACAAACTAAAAACACTGTATGCTGAAATTGAAATGAAATTACAAAAAGTCACAGAAAATCATCTTGTTTATCTTAAACAGGAAGTTCAGCTTGCACTTAATGCGATCGCACATGTTGTGACATTACTCTCTGATAACTTTGAAGAAGCTCAGCAATAAAGGCAGTCTTGAACGCAGTATACTTTATGATGGCTACTATTATTAAGGTAGATCACATTAGTTCCACTGAAGGGTAAATAGTGGAGGATCCTCCTCAAGTTGCCCGCTAGTGTAAGAATTTTTTCCTTTGCGATAACGTTGTGCCAAGATTCGAATGTTAATTAATACCATCATTGCTAAAAACATGATAATCAGGCAGGGAGAACTAGGCATCAGTGTTTTGCGTGAAAGGTAATCAGCCAGTAAAGGTGGAACTCCAGAGGCCAGACTTGCAGAAACCGAGAATACGATTGATAAGGCAGTACAACGAATTTGCATGGGGAATAACTCAGTCAGTAAAACAGTAGCTACACTATAATAGCATGCACAAGGAATCGAAATGAGCAATTGCATTGCGATATAATAACTGACGCTGCCGTGGTTAATACCATGCATAAAAGGGTAGGCAAGTACTAGTAAGCCACTGCTAGCAAAAGTGAGCATTTTCAATCGATCTAACTTGTCAGAAATCCAGCCAAAGATTGGGATAAGTAAAGTAACAAAGCTTAGGGATAAAATATTTGATGCCATAATTAACGAACGAGGAATTTCTGCGTATTGTGTCGCATGCAGCGGAATATACATATAAAAAAAGAACCCTGTTGTCACTGATAAAAAACTGGAGAAAAACGCGTAATAAAACAGGAAAGGGTATTTCTTGACATAATTTAAAGCCTGCTTGTATATGTCTTGAGTGGAGGGCTTCGTGCGATTGGCATAATAAACAATATATGCCAGGCTTTCTGGCATTTTAGCACGAATATAAAAACCAATACTTGTAGTACATAGGGCAAACCAAAAGGGTATCCGCCAAATGGATACAAAATTGGGATGTGCCGTTGCATAATGATGTACGGCTTCAACCAACAAGCATGCAATAAGGTTCCCAGCCTTAACGCCTACTGAAGACCAACATCCCCTAAATCCTCGTTGCTTGCCATCACCACTTTCAACTAACAACGATGCGGAATTTAAAAATTCTGATCCAAGTGCCATGCTTTGAATAATCCGTAGCATTAGCAAAAGACCGGCGGCAAATAATCCTATCTGTTGGTAACCTGGTATAAAACCGATGAATGTGGTTGATAATCCCATGATTAAAATAGAAATCATTAGTACATTTTTTCGGCCGTATAAATCTGAAAATAAGCCAAGAATAAATGCTCCTATTGGTTTAGCAAGATAGGCAATAAAAACCAGGGATAGAATAATAGTTGTATTGTTCTTGTTATCGCCAATTAAATAACGAGACAATTCGCCAGCCATATAATAACAAAGTGAAATGTCATAGGCTTCGACGAGGTTGCCCATAAGACCGCCTAATATTGCTTTATTTTGATGTTTCATATTCAATCTGCGCTTGGTGGAATTGGTGAAGAAAAATTGTCACAGGAATTTAATAATGGTTCTAATCGAGAAGAACAATAGTGGCCGATTTTATAAAAATCATCATGTACAGTCGCAAACAGTTCACGTGTATGAGCACAGGATTTTCGGCTGGCAAAAGAATAAATTATATACTCTTTTCCTATTTGAGCTGCAAGATTAATTCCAATGGGGTAGGCATGTTTTATTTGTTTTAAATAATAGAGCTCATCGTAACGAGCTGGTATGTATAAATTTTGCCAATAATCCTGGATACATTGCTTGAACCATTGAGGTTTATAAGCCCTGTCGTAACGCCATAAGGGGCCGCTAAATAGGTTGAACTCCATCGCCGGAGTAGAGGATAAGGCGATTAACTGGTTATATTGGCTAACTCGGGTAAATGCAATATGATCAATTTCATGTATACCCATGACATCGCGAAATACCGAGGATACCTTTCCCTTAAAAGCGAAAAAGGACTTCCAGTAGCTCCGGGTGCAGCATTACATCATAACAACTATTTTCCATAACACCATTCTTTAATAACTTATATTTCCTTAGGAGAGCGGAAGTGTTTTACAGAGGCCAGTGCCAAATCAATGATTTTTTTTGATTGTTCTTCATCAGCATTAATCTGGCTAATGTCATTAATTAAATCCATTAAAAAATTAGGCACTTCACTTTCCATCGGGGTGTCATTATATAGATTTGCTGCTTTGGTGAAAATATAGTGAAGCAAAGTTTTGCTAATTGATATTTTATTTTGTGTGATACATAAATCATTGTGAGAGTCACCAAATAACAGCCAACCGGGAGCAACTTGTAATTTTTCTGCTATTTCTACCAGTTTTATAGGTTCTGGAATTGCCTCGCCACGCAAGTATTTGCGACAAATCTGCAAATGAAAGCCATTAGTGATTATTATGGGTTGGAGCAAGCCATAACTTTGACCATTAATGCTGGCTCTGACATGCTAATCTTTGGAAACAATTTATCAAATAGCCAAGATCCTAAACAATTAATTGATATTATTGAAAATAAAGTGGAATCGGGCGAAATAAAGCAAGAAAGAATCGATAATGCCTACCAACATATTGTGACTTTAAAACAATCCATCAACTCACAATAGCTTCCATCTTTACGCTAAAAAATGGCCCGAATACTATTCAGGCCATTATAGTGCGAGGTTAACCGCTATGGTTATACCACTTTCCGTTTGTTGAACTGCGCATGATACCTTGTTCCATCGTGTATCATCGATTTCCATGTTGATAGGGACATTTGAAATTTTTTCCTTAAATTTCAGGAGCAATTATAATCTTT
>CAZTYT010000179.1:0-4081 GCA_964618245.1 uncultured Legionella sp.
TTAGGCTTTAGAACCAGGCCGACAAGCTCGAACGGGATTGCACACGACCTTGAACACACCGTCATATGCGGAACAGAGAAGTTACCCGAGAAAGATCCCTTATACTCTAAGACGAGAAGAACTTAAAATACCTTTATCATCTGATATTAAAAATTTTGAAGCCTTGGCAGGACTTGGACTTACTGCAGAAATTGACGGCAAAAAATTAATAACAGGGTCTCGTGATCTTTTGCAGTCAATGAAAATTGATACTCAGATACTCAAAACAGATATAGAAAAAATTTTGCAACAAGGAAGAAGCCTAAGCATCGTAGCTCTCGATGGAAAAGTAATTGGAGCATTTTCTGCTTTTGATAATGTAAGAAGTACCGCAAAAACAACCATTGAGCAATTAAAAGAAATGGGAATTGAATCGGTCATGCTTACGGGCGATACCAGCTCCATTGCCCAACAAATCTCGCAACAATTAGGAATTACTCGTTTCTTTGCTCAAGTGCTTCCGGCCGAAAAAAGAAATTATGTAAAAAAATTGCAAGATGAAGGCAAATTCGTTGCAATGGTTGGCGATGGCATTAATGATGCGCCAGCGCTTGCGCAAGCTAATATTGGAATAGCAATTGGAGCCGGAACTGATGTTGCACTTGAAAGTGCTTCAATTATTCTTATGAAATCAGATCCTGCTGATATTGTAAAAGCCATAAAACTCTCAAAAGCAACGGTCAGAAAAATGAAACAAAACCTTTTCTGGGCATCAATTTATAATATTGTGGCAATTCCTCTGGCAGCAGGCGTCTTTTATCCTGCATTTGGATGGTCATTGCGCCCAGAAATTTCTGCCCTTCTTATGTCATTATCATCGATAATAGTTGCATTAAATGCAGTATCATTAAAATATACTCAGCTAAAATAAAATGTGTTTTCTAATTTAACTCTTTTGATAAAAGAACTAGTACATACGCGCCTATTGCTATAACGATATCCCGTACAACTATATCATAATGGCGCATCACATGCGCATATCCTTCATGAGTATGTGTTCCCATAGAAATTAAATTAATGCAAATTATTAAAAGCCATGCGGTGATTAAGTAGCCGCCAATCACCGGCCTTATGAAAACTATTAAACCAATAATAATTTCTATAATTCCAATGATATACATAAAGATTTCTGGAGTGAGATTTAATAATTGGGGAATAGCAGGATTTAAATAGATATACCAATCGGCTAAGAAATCAAAGTATTTATCTAATCCCGTAATAATGGGCAAAAATCCATAGGTATAATACAGTAAATGCCATGCTCTGAGACTATTTGATTTTTTAGTACCTATAACCAATATTTCCCCTTAATATCATTTAGATTGAGCACCCCCAGAGTTTTAATCTGGGGGTACATTTTATTGGGCATAAAATGTGAGTAAATTAATTATTTGTTTGCTTCCATAGCTGCATTATGATGTTCCATCGCTGTCTCATGGTGCCCCATTGCCGTTTCATGATGCGTCATGGCTGTTTTGTGGTGACTCAAAGCTTGTTCATGGTGTTCCTGGCTTTTTCTATGATGTTCCATTGCTTTTTTGTGGTGTTCTTGCGCCTTTTTGTGATGTTCAAGAGATTCGGGTGTGTGTTTTGCATTAATTGCCGCAATTGAGAATAGAGAAATAAGAGCTAATGATAGTATACATTTACCATTGAAAAATAATGTCATAGTATTATCCTTTTTATTAAAGAGAGAGCCCAATCAAATCGATTTTTTATATAAAAAAATGATTAATTTTCTTTCAAATACATTCTCGGCATGCTTTGATGCAATCATTACAGGCCTGAATGCATTTTTTGCATAATTCAGCGCAGCGCGCATCGGGGGTCCTGCAGGCATTGCAGCATTCTTCGCAAATCTTGATGCATTTATTGCATTCTTCTATGCATTTTTTCATAGCTGCAACGCATTCTCCATCATGGCATGTCTTGATATGGGCCTGGCAAGCATTAATACATTTTCTACACGCTTCAATGCATTCTTTGCATTTTCTCATGCACATATCAGCGCTTGTTTTGCATTCACCTTTATTGCCAGATATGCACTCTTGGCAATCCTTGCAGCACTTAATACACTCTTCACATTTTTTTATACAGGCATTACAGGCATCCATACATTCTTTAGACATTTTACAGGACATTACAGTCTCCTTTTTTTAAAAATTAAAAAATTTCACATATTACACTGGCAAGCTTCGTCAACCCTTTGCAAACAACCACATTTAGCACAAACTTTAATGCCTTTAATACCTTGCATTTGATCAGCAGTATTAACTCGTTCGCTGATTCTCATTTTTGGCTTTCTTAAATTTGCACTTTCAACCTCCCAGATATACCCATTCACCACAACATCTTTTGGAATGAGCGGGGAATTTTTGAAAGTATTTACTTGTTGCTCACAAATAGCATCGACATCAGTAAACATTTGAATCCATTTGGAAAAATTATTTTTTTGATCTTCAAGCTTTAGTGCAGATAACTGTGGATTTAATGAAACAGAACCGATATCAATCTTTCTTTGTTCAAGTACTTGCGTTAGATAATCGCCCGTTGCCGACATCATGCCGCACTCGGTATGATTAATAATGATGATTTCTTTTGTGCCAAAAAATTGAGTAGTAAGCATCGCAGATCGAAGGGCATCATCGGTTACTAGTCCGCCCGCATTGCGAAAAATATGCGCATCGCCTTCATTAATACCTAAAGCTTGATTTACTGGAAGCCGTTCATCCATACATGCCAAAACAAAAAGGCGCCGATTATTAGGGATTCCTAACTGACGCCTTAAGACCCATGATTCTCTTTCTGTTAATTTAATTTTCAATTCATCATGTATCATTATCAGATTCCTTTATTGATTCAATATTTTTGCCATATGCTCTTTCAAGCTTATTAAAAGCAATATGGAGATTATAATATTTATCTATCAACTGTTGTTCTGCTTTGTAAAGAGTTAATTGTGATTCTAGAGCAGTGAGCATATTGAGCTGCATTGTATTGGCATACGTATAGGTATAATCAATTGCTTTCTCATATGAAGGAATAATAAAGGTATTATAATAAGCAATCTCTTTTTTTTCTTTAGTGACTACATTAAATGCAGAGCGTAGTTCTTTTTGGACCTTAATTTTTCTATATCGCAATTTTTTCTTTGCACGTTCAAATTCAAATTCTGCTTTAGCAATTTGCGCATAATTAGTATCGAATAAGGGAATTTCAAAATTAATTGCAGGACCCCAGCCTCGAAATGGTTTATCAAAATCTTGCTTATAACCTATGCCAATATTAACATCTTTCCAAATACGCGATTTTTCAAAGCGAATCGTATCTTCAAAGCGCCTAATTTTATAGTGGGCAATGAGCATTTCTGGTCTGAATTCAAGTGCATATGATTCAAGATCGCATAAAGAAGGAATTTCTACTGTAGCAAGAATAGTATCGCTTAAAATAATTTCTTTACTGGATGGGGTTATCCCTAATAATTGCGTCAGATGAAGATAGGCATTTTTTCGATCTTTTTCGCGTTCAGCTAAAGCTACTTGTATCTCTGCTACTTGTGAGTCAACATTAAACTTATCAAGATCACTGGAATAGCCAAAGCCTTGGCGATAATAAATTTCTTCACGCAATTCCTTAGTAAAAGATAAAATAATTTTTTCATTTTCTAGTTGAAGATCGGTCATTACGCAGGCATCATAAGTAGATTTAGTATTTTCCACAAGATCAAGAATTGTAGTAAGGATTCTCAGCGTAATAATTTCTAATTCATCTTCATATATTTTTTTACGTAAAGGTACTTGCCATAGATCTGAAAGTTTGCCAGTTGTTACGCTTTCAATATTTGTCTGAGCAGTTCCAGGCCCATGACTTGCTGTGGGAAAACGAAAGACATTATTAGTAGTCGGATTAGTATATAATCCCGCTTGAATTAAATCGGCTTTAGCAATTCCCAATTTTGCAAAATCTGATTGCAATGAAGGGTTATTCATAAGCGCAGTTTTTACGGCCTCATTACGACTCAATCCTTGTGCAATTGTACTTT
>CAZTYT010000179.1:4091-4833 GCA_964618245.1 uncultured Legionella sp.
CATCTCAGGGTATTTGTTATAGCTATCATAAATAATTTCTGAATCAGTAATGTCTTTGGTGGTTTTTTTTAAACGATTAAACTCTTGCTCAATAGGGACCTTACGACAAGCAGGAAATAGTAATATAAAAAATAACAGAAGAATAATCATTGCTCTGATTTCCTTCTACTGTAATCCCTGTTTGAAACATCATGACCATCTTGTTTAGGATGGCGCCATTTTTCTTTTGGATCTTTAGGAATAACATGCAAAATGGTAAACATACCTCCATGTGGCATTACCCCAATAGGAACATCCGCATGGGCGTTCATCGTATGATGCACTTTATGACAATGGAAAAACCAAAGCCCTGGATTCCATGCAATAAATTCAACATCACGAGAACCGCCCGGAGGAACATCAACGGTATTTCCTGGCCATTGTGCAGATTTAGGAATAGGCCCTGCCTCAGTTCCTACCACCCACCACGTATGGCCATGAACATGAATGGGATGGTTATCCATACTTTGATTAATAAGCCGGATACGAACTCGATCTCCTTGATTAACCGTTAAAGTTGGAATAGTAGGAGCAGAATGGCCATTAAAGGTAAACCAGTTGAAATCCATACTCACTAAATCGGGATCAACGTTCCCTGGTAATATCCGCCATTCTTGCATAGTAATCACAAATTGCTTATCAATTTTATATTCATATTTCTTTGGATGGATAATGAGACCTCCGGTAAGTCCATACCCCGTTA
>CAZTYT010000180.1:0-4757 GCA_964618245.1 uncultured Legionella sp.
ATCAAGAAGTAGGGCTTGCCGCACGCAGGCTCGGTATTGATTTATTACTAAGTTGTGGTTCATTGAGTCAGTTAGCCACAGAATCATTTGGTGCTGGTGGTGAGCATTTTGCAAGTCAGGAATTGCTAGCGCAAGATCTGATTGAAAAGTTGTCTCCTGATGCAGTTGTTTTAGTAAAAGGATCACGCTCAAGCGCAATGGAAAAAATTGTCGCTAAACTGCTTAATTGATGCAGTATGGGTATGATATGCTTGGCCACTTTTTTGGCCTTAACCTGGATTTTATAGCTTTTGGTTTGCCAACAGGATAACGCGAGCGTTATACCAGTTTTGGTAGGACACGGGGTAGTTTTTCAGGTATTACTTAACAAGAGGAAGAACAATTATGCTCTACTGGCTAACGCAATTGTTTCAGGGACAATATCATGCGTTACGAGTTTTCCAATATCTCACCTTCAGATCAATTTTGGCAGCATTAACTGCATTAATTGTAGGTTTAGTTTGTGGTCCGTATACCATTCGCTGGTTACGTAACATGCAGATAGGTCAAATGATTCGAGATGATGGCCCCCAGTCTCATTTATCAAAAGCAGGTACTCCTACAATGGGAGGAGTATTAATTCTCCTGGCTGTTACTGTAAGTTGCCTGCTTTGGTGTGATCTTCAGCAATCCAGTTTGTGGCTAGTGTTATTAGTCACTTTAGGTAATGGGATAGTCGGTTGGGTAGATGACTATCGTAAGTTAGTCTTAAAAAACAGCAAAGGCCTGCCAGGACGATGGAAATATTTTTGGCAATCAGTCATCGCTTTGATTGCAGTTATGTACTTATATGCCAACGCAACTTTACCAGTACATACCCAATTGACCTTACCATTTTTTAAATCGGTTACCGTTGGTTTAGGAATACTTTTTCCAGTTTTTGCTTATTTTGTTATTGTTGGTTGTTCGAATGCAGTCAATTTAACGGATGGGTTAGATGGTTTAGCCATTATGCCAATAGTTATGGTTGCCGGGGCATTAGGTATTTTTGCTTATGCATCCAGTAATGCTGTTTATGCGCACTATTTGGGTATCCCCTTTGTTCCTAATGAAGGAGAGCTTACTATTTTTTGTGCGTCCATTGTAGGCGCCGGCCTGGGCTTCCTTTGGTATAATAGTTACCCTGCACAAGTATTTATGGGTGATGTTGGTTCATTAGCTTTAGGTGCCGCTTTGGGAATAGTAGCAGTTGTTGTGCGTCAGGAACTTGTGTTGTTAGTGATGGGGGGATTATTTGTTATTGAAACACTTTCTGTCATTCTACAAGTTGGTTATTTTAAATATACTCATGGAAAGCGTTTATTCCGAATGGCACCTTTGCATCATCATTTTGAGTTAAAGGGATGGTCAGAACCAAAAATCATTGTGAGATTTTGGATTATTACAGTTGTTTTTGTGTTATGCGGATTAGCTACTCTAAAACTTCGATAGACAAGGTACCTTCATGAAAGATCCGTTTTATTTAGTTGCAGGTTTAGGTAAAACCGGGATATCTGTAGCGCGTTATTTGCAGCGGAAAAAAAAATCGTTTGCAGTTTTTGATACGCGCGCACAAGTTCCTAATTTGGCCGAATTTAGTCAAGAATTTCCTGAGATAGCAATTTACACTCAGGAATTGCCAGATCACGTCTTAAATCAATTAACGGATATTATCGCAAGTCCTGGCCTATCTTTAGACACTCCTTTTTTAAAAAGAGCACAAGAGCAAGGCACTGCTGTTTATGGGGATATTGAATGTCTGGCTCGTGAAATTCAAGCCCCGGTTATTGCAATTACTGGGACTAATGGAAAATCGACTGTGACCACTTTAGTTGGAGAAATGGCTAAAGCGGCTGGTTATAATGTTGCTGTTGCAGGTAATATTGGTGCACCCGTACTTGATTTACTTGATGATGGGCATCAGTATGATTTATGGGTTTTGGAGCTATCCAGTTTTCAGCTTGATTTGACTTTTTCTTTAGCACCAGTTGCTGCAACTATCTTGAACGTATCGCCTGATCATTTAGATCGACACCATACTATGCAGGCTTATGTTGAAGCCAAGCAAAGAATATATCACCAAACCAAACTAGCCATTTTTAATCGGGAAGACTCTTATACTTTACCTCCAGCTTCAATTCATTCTATTTCTTTTGGTCAGGATAATCCTACAGCAGGAAACTGGGGGTTGATCAGTCAAGGAGGAAAAATTTATTTAGCTAAAGGAGACACTTGCTTTTTATCAACAGAGTCGGTATTAATCAAAGGGATACATAATTGGTTAAATGCACTTGCTGCATGTGCATTAGCAGAAGCGGCTGGTATTTCGGAACAATCAATTATCGCCGTGTTATCCACCTTTTCTGGTTTGGCTCATCGCTGTCAATGGGTCAGGACTTTGGATGGTGTAGAGTGGATTAATGACTCTAAAGGGACAAATATTGGTGCAACAATCTCTGCTATTAATGGAATAGGAGGCGCTATGCAAGGAAAGATTGTGCTTATAGCTGGGGGACAGGGAAAGGGAGCTGACTTTAGCGAATTAACTCAACCAATAGCCGATTTCGTGCGCTCTATTATATTAATCGGTGAAGATGCTGATAAGATTGAAGCAGCGCTATCTAATGTAGTTCCTACTGTTCGCGCATCTTCACTTGATAATGCAGTTGCTATGGCCAGAACCCAAGCAAAACCAGGCGATGTTGTTTTATTATCACCCGCTTGTGCCAGCTTGGATATGTTCCGCGATTTTAATCATCGTGGGGAAGTATTTGCATCCCTGGTTAGCGGATTATAATGTCATGCGGCCAAGACATGTTAATCAAAGAGGGAAACCTGTTAGCAGACCTATAGCCCTTTATGATAAATGGTTGATTGGGGTGGTTATTGGTTTGTTAATTATTGGTTTAATGATGGTTGCCTCGAGCTCTGTCATGATCTCCACAAAATATTTTCATCAACCTTTCCATTTTTTAATTCGCCAGGCCTGTTATTTAACAGCAGGTTTAGTTGCTGCATTAATTGTTATAAGAACAGATAGTAGTTTTTGGGAGCGTGTTAGTGTACCCATGCTAATGATTTGTTTACTGATGTTGCTGGTTGTATTAATCCCTGGCATTGGTCGTTCAGTTAATGGTAGTCGACGCTGGCTATCTGTCGGACCTATTGGGATTCAAGTTTCTGAGATGGCCAAATTGACTATGATATTTTATCTTTCAGGTTACTTGGTTCGTCAACAAAAAGCAGTAAGTGAGAGTATTAGCGGTTTCATTAAACCGATGTTGATTTTGGGTCTGGTTTCGGTATTGCTTTTAAAAGAGCCAGATTTTGGCGCTACAGTAGTTATTTCTGGTACCGTAATGGCGATGTTATTTCTCGCAGGGGTAAAATTGCGGTACTATATTGGTTTGTTATTGTTGGTAATGAGTGCCTTGGCCTTTTTGGCTGTTTCATCACCTTATCGACTGGCTCGCTTAACAGCGTTTCTTGATCCATGGGCAGATCAATATAACAGTGGTTATCAATTGACACAGTCTTTAATTGCCTTTGGTCGTGGTGGTTGGTTTGGTTCTGGTTTGGGTGAAAGTATTCAAAAATTATTGTACCTGCCCGAAGCACATACTGATTTCTTATTTGCAGTTTTAGCCGAGGAATTAGGGCTAGTTGGTATTTTAATGGTAATGACACTATATGCCATCCTCGTGATCCGTGGAATGACGATCGCGTATAATGCTTACCTTCAGGAACGTTTATTTGCATCCTATACAGCTTATGGGTTGACTTTTTGGTTGGGTTTGCAAGCTACCATTAACATGGGGGTTAATTCTGGGTTGTTGCCAACTAAAGGATTGACTTTGCCATTGATGAGTTATGGTGGTGCAAGTATGATTATTAATTGTGTGGTCATCGCCTTATTATTGCGCATAGATCATGAAAATCGTTGGCAGGCTTTAGGGTTAAGGCCATTGTCAACCTAAGGGGGGATTGTGAGTAACTTAGGACAATTTATATCTCCAAGGATGGGTCGAGTAGAACAAATTCATTTTGTTGGAATTGGCGGTGTAGGCATGTGCGGTATTGCTGAAGTATTGCACAACCAGGGTTATCGCATTACTGGTTCAGATGCTGGAGAAAGTAGCACTGTACAACGATTAAAATCTTTAGGTATTCCAGTTTATTTAGGACATAAAGCAGAGCATATTCATGGGGCTGATGTAGTGGTTCGCTCCTCAGCAGTAGGGATGGACAATCCTGAAGTCGTTGCCGCCAGAGAACAAATGATTCCGGTGATTCCACGTGCAGCTATGTTAGCAGAGCTCATGCGTTTTCGTCATGGTATAGCTGTTGCAGGGACTCATGGTAAAACGACAACAACTAGCCTGGTGAGCAGCTTACTTGCTGAAGGAGGCTTAGATCCAAGCTTCGTAATTGGCGGTAAATTAAATAGTGCAGGCGTTAATGCCAAATTAGGCCAATCACCTTATTTTGTAGTTGAAGCAGATGAAAGCGACGCATCCTTTTTGTTTTTAAAGCCTATGATGGCTATCGTGACTAATATTGATGCTGATCACATGAGTACCTATGAAGATAATTTTGATAAACTAAGAACAACTTTTCTCGAGTTTTTGCATCATTTGCCTTTTTATGGTTTAGCGGTAGTCTGCATTGATGATCCTGAAGTACGTCATATATTACCCTCAATTCAACGACCTACTTTAACATATGGTTTCCAAGAGGAG
>CAZTYT010000181.1:0-2642 GCA_964618245.1 uncultured Legionella sp.
CATTCGGTGGTGGAATTAGAGCGCCAGAACACCATTCAGAAAGCACAGAAGCATTGATTATTATTAACTACAAATACAACAGGTAAGTTCCATGTACCGGCAACGTTTATCGCTTCATAAAAATCACCTTCGGATGTTCCTCCTTCTCCAATACAAACAACAGCAACACGTGGTTCATTTCGATATTGGAAAGCAAAAGCTACGCCGGTTGCATGCAAACATTGAGATGCAATAGGAACGCAAATAGGTAAGTCCTGGGAGTTGCAGGAGAATTTACTGCCTCGCTCATCACCACCCCAATAGGACAGGATTTCAGACATTTTTACGCCGCGTTGTATTTGCGCTGCATAATCCCGATAGTATGGAACAAATACGTCTTCTGGCTTCATTGCATGGCCAATAGCTGCTGAAATAGCTTCCTGGCCGTTAATGGGTGCGTATGTTCCCATTTTTCCCGTTCTTTGCAGAGCTATTGCTTTTTTATCAAAAGTCCGAGTAAGAACCATGATTTTATAGAGCTCTTTTAATACAGCGGTTTCTTTAGCAAACGCAGGGAGTTCTCCTGTTAACTTGCCTTGTTCATTTAAAAACTGAGTATAGGTAACGTCAAATTGTGCAACTGTTGCCATGCGCTGCTCCTTGTCATCAAAGCTTTTGCATAGCATACTCACAAATTCATTGAAAAACTAGGGTTTGTTTATATTTCCCCAATTCAATTTTGTGAGAGATATTTGAGTGACTTAATCGCTTTGGAGTATTGTTCTGCAATGCAGAAGTATTATCAAAAACTGACGCATTTACCTGGTTTTGTGCTGTTGGAAAGTACTGACCGTACTCGTGCACGCTTTGATATTGTTAGTGCATATCCCTATGATGCAATTAAAATTGAACAGCACGAGCAAAAAATAGAGGATATTTTGGAGCGACTCCGACAAAAATTAGTGATTTGTTCTTCTGATATTGATTTACCTTTTCAAGGTGGAGCGATAGGTTATATTGCTTATGATTTGGGTGCAAAATTACTAGGTATTCACGCCCATCCACAGCCTACATTAAACGACATGCCTTTACTGGATTTGGGGTTTTATGATTGGGCTATTATTACTGATCATGTTTTAAAAAAAGTTACGTTATTTTCAGCCAACACCCAACACTTGACCCCAAATGTGGTGAAAGAGGTATTGGCTTTATGGAATGGTCCTGAAAGTCATGGACAGGAAGCCATTTTAAAAACCGAATTTAGTCCTTTAATTACCCAAGAAGAATATGAGGACGCTTTTAGATCAATTTATCAATCCTTAATTAAGGGTCGAAGCTATCAGGTGAATTATACCCAACCTTTCCATGCTCATTATGAGGGAGATAGCTGGCAATTTTATAAACAAGTAAGCAAAAAAAATCCAGTTACTTTTTCTGCTTTTTTGCGGACTAGTTCTGCTGATATTTTAAGTTTTTCTCCTGAGCGTTTTTTTACATTTTAATAATGGGAAAATACTTACAACACCCATTAAGGGAACCATTGGTCGTTCACCAGATCCTGAAAAGGACAAAGCACTAAAACTGGAATTGGCGTCTAGCGCAAAGAATAGGGCTGAAAATGTAATGATTGTTGATTTGCTTCGCAATGATTTAGGAAAAATTGCCCAAAAGGGTTCTGTGCAAGTCAGCGCACTGTGTGATGTTGAGAGTTATAATTCAGTTCATCATTTAGTAAGTACTATTAAAGCGGATTGTTTGGATAATATTCATCCTTTTGATGCATTTTTAGCTTGTTTTCCCGGAGGGTCTATTACCGGTGCTCCAAAAAAATGAATCCATGAAAATTATTAATGAGGAAGAACCTTTTAATAGAGGGGTTTATTGTGGCGCAATTGGCTATTTTTCTCATCATGGATGTTTTGATACTAATATTGCCATACGAACAATCATAGCAAAAAATAATATCTTGCATCTTGCTGCAGGCGGTGGTTTGGTTATTGACTCGAATGCTGAAGATGAATATCGTGAATGTTTCATTAAAATTATGGCAATTGTTAATGGACTCAAATAAGTTGAAAGCAGATTCGCGCCATGCTGCAGTGATGGTATTGCATGAACTATCTTCAGATTCTTTAATTCTTACTAAACGAACAGAGTCAATGCGTAGCCATCCGGGAGAAGTATGCTTTCCTGGGGGGGCATGGGAACAAGGCGATGAGACGTTATATGCAACTGCTTTACGAGAGCTACATGAAGAACTGGGCATTACTGCTGACCGTGTCTCTTTAATTCAAGAGATGAAAACTCAAACAACGCTTTTGGGGAGCATCATTCATCCTTGGCTTGCGACTATCGAATCAGTATATCCTTATATACTGAATCCTTATGAGGTAGAGCGTTTAATTAAAGTCCCTATGAGTTCGGTAAAAATAGCACAAAATTACAAGCAAGTAATTGTTGATCGCGATGGGTATCATTTTAAAAGTTGTGAGTTTATTTTTAATGAGGATTGGATTTGGGGGGCTACTGCGAAGATTATGCAGCAGTTAGTATCTTTGTAAATAAAACACAGATTGCCACTGAAAGATGGCTACAAAATTTAACCCCTGTTCTATCTGAAGTCCTTCGAACCCTCGCGGCGTCCACCGCGAGGGTTCGGGGAG
>CAZTYT010000181.1:2652-4730 GCA_964618245.1 uncultured Legionella sp.
TATGGGATTTGGGGACTGAAGGGCTGGTAGAGGTTGTTTGGTTTTCCCACTGGATAAAACAACTCAACCTACCTTTTCTAAGCTTTCGCTAAATTTTCAGATTGCTTCGCCGCTTCTTTTTCTTTTAGTGCACGTCTAAGGATTTTACCCACATTTGTTTTAGGTAATTCATTAAAAAACTCCACAATTTTAGGAACTTTATATGCTGTTAAATGTTCACGGCAATAGGCAATAACCTCTTCAGCGGTTAAATTTGGATCTCGTCTGACAATGCATGCTTTAACACGTTCACCAGACTCTGCATCAGGAACTCCTACAACACCAACTTCCAGGACGCCAGGATGCATACTAATGACTTGTTCTACTTCATTAGGATAAACATTAAATCCGGAAACCAATAGCATGTCTTTTTTGCGATCAACAAGGTAGATATAGCCTTCTTCATCCATTTTACCAATATCTCCGGTCTTTAAATAACCATTTTTAGTAAAGACTAATGCGGTTTCGTCTGGACGATTCCAATAACCAGGGGTAACTTGGGGACCTTTAATACATATTTCGCCACTTGCTCCAATTGGTACTTCTTGTTCATTATCATCCAAAATTTTGATATCAGTGGAGGGGAGAGGTAGGCCAATACTGCCATTATAATCATGAAGTGACATTGGATTCATGGTAGCAGCAGGACTAGTCTCTGTAAGCCCATATGCTTCTAATATAGGGGTCTTAGTTACTTCTTTCCAACGAAGAGCTACACTTTTTTGCAGAGCCATTCCACCAGATAAAGAGAGTTTTAAATTACTAAAATCTACTTCCTTGAATTTAGGGTGATTTAACAAGCCATTAAATAAAGTGTTTACACCAGTGATGGTGGTGAAGCCACAGCTTTTTATTTCTTTAACAAAATGGCTCATATCACGCGGATTTGTTATTAACACATTACGCGCCCCAATTTTCATGAAAGTCAGGCAATTCGCTGTTAAAGAGAAAATATGGTACAAGGGCAAGGCAGTGACAATCACTTCATGCTCGCTTATTGCTGGAGCTATCCAGGCATAAGCTTGTAATAAATTGGCAACCAAATTGCCGTGAGTTAAAATAGCCCCTTTCGCAACCCCTGTTGTTCCTCCGGTATATTGTAAAAAAGCAATATTACTATGATCTAATTCGGCATGATGTAAAGTAGATTGTTTACCTTCAAGTAATGCGTAATTAAAGGTTACAGCATGAGGAATATGATAGGGTGCTACCATTTTTTTTATATATTTGACTACGGCGTTGACAATAACCCGTTTAATCATTGGGAACAAATCACCAACTTCAGTGACGATAACATGTTTGAGTGCTGGAATAGAAGGCAGCGCTTTTTCTACTGTTTTTGCAAAATTAGCAAGCACAATAATGACTTGGGCACCTGAGTCATTCATCTGATGGATAACTTCATCAGTCGTATAGAGCGGATTAGTGTTTACGACAACATAACCAGCACGAAGAATTCCAAAAAGGGCGACTGGATATTGTAAAAGATTGGGCAACATGATTGCTATGCGCGCCCCTTTTTCCAAATTCAATTGTTGAAGATAGGCTGCAAAATCCCGGCTTAGTTCATCCAGTTGAGCAAAAGTAATGTTAGTACCTATATTGGAATAAGCAATTTTATTAGCATATTTACTGCAAGACTCTTTAAATAAAGCTACAAGGGAAGAATATTGATTTGGGTTAATTTCATGTGGAACGCCATTCTGATATTGTTCAAACCACCGTTTATCCACCTTAATGTCCTTCTGTTATTGTTTTTCACATGTTAGTATAAACAAAAAATCAGGTTATGGATATCATACTCATGAGTGAAAATGCAGCACAAACTCAAGCATTTAAGTTAAAAGGCAGGCTTTATACTTTTACAGTTTTACAAGTATTAAACACTGACAGTGATATTTTTGCACAACAATTAGTCGATACAGTGACTCGTGCTCCTAAATTATTTGATCGCACTCCGGTTGTTTTTGATTTGTCGTTAGTACAAAACCTCGAGTTTGATTTGCAATCATTAATCCAGGCAGCACGCGAAAATAGCA
>CAZTYT010000182.1:0-4671 GCA_964618245.1 uncultured Legionella sp.
AGATAAAGCAAATCGCCTTCTTCAAGTATGATTTCCTCTTCTATAACGAAATTTTTCATAATCCGCAGTTCAAGATCTTGAATATAGTTGGCATTATGGCAATCTTGAGTAGTAAGTAACCACCTGCGTTGTCCTTTAGCCTGATAGAGAAATACATCGTAATTGTCATAATGTGGCCCTACACTTCCATGGAGTGCTGCAAAGCTAATCATAATATCGTCAATGCGCCATTGGGGGATAAAATTAAAGTGTTGCAAAAGCGCATCAACTTCAGGTACTAGTCGATTAACTCCTTGGACCAATAATGTCCAATGGGTTTTAGGTAAAGATACAAATGTTTCTGCAGTGAATGGTCCTCGTTGGAGGTGCCAACCAGGTTTTACGTTAGGGGTTTCCCACACTAATCGACTTTCTACTTCCTCTTCAAGTGCTAATCCTGCTAACTCATCTGGCGATAATGGATTAGTAAAATCAGGCAAAGCCTCACGAATAATCAGTGGTTTTTTTTGCCAATAATCAGTAAGGAATGTTTTTAAAGAAACTTCCTGAAAATTTATCATGGGTACTCCATTTAATTTGAGCGAAGTATACGCTCTAATTCACCTTTTGCCTGGCGTGAGAAATTAATTAAATCATGTTCTTGTTCAAAGAACTCAAAGGATTGAATTAATGAAGTCTCATCATGTTTTTTAAATGCTGTGGCTTTTCTTTCAATTTCTTCTGGTTTATAGCCTAAAAATTTCATGATTTCCTTCGTCATGCTTAATGAGGACTCGAAAACCTCTCTAATAAAGTAATCTACTTCTAACTTATGTAACTCATAAGCATGTCGTCGGTTACGTGCTCTCGCATATATTTTTAAATGAGGAAACTCTTGTTTGGCCAGACGGACAATTTTTAAGTTAACATCGACATTTCCTACCGTAACAATAAGTAATTTTGCGTGTTCGGCCCCAGCGTTTTTTAACAAATCAATACGACTGGCATCACCAAAATATCCCATGTAACCAAATTTTCTTAATAATTCAATTTGTTCGGCATTATTTTCCAAAACAGTTACTTTAATGTTTTCACCAGTTAATAACCGACCAATAATTTGTCCAAAACGCCCATACCCAGCAAGAATAATCCCATTTTGTTCATGAATAGCGTCGTACTCGTGTTCGGGTAACATACTCATAAATTTTGGTAAAATAAAGCGATAATACAGTAACATTAAGAAAGGGGTCGCGATCATTGACAAAGCAACAACAAGGGTAAAAAAGCTTGCATAAGTATCATTAATGACCTGGGTTGTGGTGGCATATTGAAACAATACAAAAGCAAACTCACTTCCTTGCGATAAAGCAAAAGCAAAGCCTATGGTTTGAAAATTGGTTAAGTCAAAAAATCGTCCCAACCCGATTAATACGATTGCCTTGACTAAAATAAGAACAAATACGGCGGCGAGGATAAGGATAGCTTGCTGAGAAAATAGTGAAAAATTCATCCCCATCCCTACAGAGATAAAAAAGAGCCCCAGTAATAATCCTTTAAAGGGTTGAATATCAGCTTCTACTGCATGCTTATATTCAGAGTTAGCCAATACAACCCCGGAAATAAAAGCTCCTAATGCTGGTGACACGCCAATTGACTCCATCAACAAGGTAGTTCCGACAACCAAGGCTAAAGAAAAAGCAGTAAACACTTCACGTAAATTAGTTTTGGCAATCATAAAAAATACATATCGGGAAATGTAATGGCCAACAAGAATAATCGAGCCAACAACACTTGTGACTAAAAGTGCATGCGCCCATTTGGGTAGCTGAATTATAAATGCGCTTTCATTCATATTAATCTGGATATTTCCATGGAGTTCCAGTAAGGGAATAATAATTAAAATAGGAATAACGGCGATATCTTGAAATAGTAAAACTGCAAAAGAGGCTTCGCCTTCAGCTGTCTTTAACAGTTTTTTCTCTTGTAGCATCTGCAGTACTAATGCGGTTGAAGAGAGGGAAAGGGCCATACTAATGGTAACCGTAGCACGCCAATCAAAGCCGAGCAAAAGTCCAATCGTAATAAATACGCCTGTAGTTAGAATGACTTGCAATCCCCCTAATCCTACAATGAGTTTTCTTAATTTCCACAACATGGAGGGTTCAAGTTCCAGGCCAATAAGAAATAGCATCATGATTACGCCAAACTCACCAAAATGCATGATTTGTTGAGTGTTGCCAATCAGTTTAAATCCAAAGGGGCCAATGAGGATTCCCACCACAAGGTATCCGAGAACCGAGCCTAATTTGAAGCGGCTGGCAATGGGTACCATTGTGCTTGCCGCAGCGAGAAAAATGAAAACATTTAATAAAACATGACCATGGCCATTCATAAGTACTTATCCAAGGTTAGATGTTATCGAGCATGACAATTTTTAAATTTTTTGCCACTACCACAGGGACAGGGATTATTACGAGCAACTTCTGTTTTCTTTATTAAAGGAGAAGAAGATTGCGGAATACTCCCGCTAATATAAAACCAATATCCATCCTCTTTGTGAAACTCACTACGTTCATGAATGGTTTTTATTCGATTATTCTCAAGAAAGCGAGCAGCAAATTCTACAAAACCTATATTTCCACTTACCGATGGGGTTTGTATGACTTCTAATCCAAGCCAAGTAACATTTTGCGCCCAGCGTTTTGCGTTCAATTCATCAAAACCAATCAAAGCTTTCCCTTTCATAGTCTGCTTGATATAGTCAATTTTTGCCAGGCTGTAAGCAGTATAGCGTGAACGCATGAGTTGTTCAGGTGTTTCTGGCACTTGGGCTTTCTCGATGTACAAGCCGCAGCAATTTTCATATGTTTTTTTTGAGCCACATGGGCAAAGAGTCATAATAATCTTTCCTGCTACCTAATTTGGTTATTATATGTGATCTTGCCTTAATTTTTTAGGTTTATTTCTAATGAAAAACTGGTGATTTTGTGCCAAGTTTTTATGACGGTGAATCGAGTTTACTCAGCGCATTCACTGCTTCTTGCTCATTATTAAAGTACTCTACCACTGTATTAGTAAAAAATGCGTTTCTGTTTTTTTCTTTATAAAGTTGTTCAATTAACTTTTCCTTAACCTCAACCTTAGGTACATCATCAAACTCAAAAAGGCAGTCATCACTTTCTTCGTCACTTTCACTACTAAAGATTTCAGTTCTTGAGCTACTTGATTGTATTTCTAAATCTGAATCGTCAGGATTATCTAAATCTTCTAATGGTACCATTGGATTAGTTAGATCTATGCATTTTAAATCTGTTCTGGAAATCATTCCGAGACGGTCAAATAGTTCTTGATCATTATAACCTGCAGCTAATGCTTGATCTCTAGGAGTCAATCCTGAATAATCAGGTTGATTAAGATCAATCCCAATTTCTTTTAACTTGGGAAGCAGACCTAAATGACCATTTGTTACTGCAGCATGAGCTAAAGTATATCCGTCTATTGTTGTGAGATAGATATTTGCTTTCATGAGCCATAGTTTTTCCACTATTTTTTCCAGCCCTCTAGTAGCAGCATAATAAATAGGAGTGCCATTCTTTTTGTCCGGTGCATCCAAATCAGCATGCCATTCATCACATAAAATATCAATAATCCCTGGCTGATCTGTTGCTGCAGCTATATGTAAGGGAGTCAGACCCACCTTGTTGCCTTTATTCACATTAACTCCCAGCCTGGCTAAAGTTCTAAGCATTTCTGGAGCGTTATTTGCTGTTGCATGGTCTATTGGCCTAATGCCATTTTTATCAGGCTCATCCAAATTAATTTCTAGCTTATGTAAATACTCGAGTACTTGTGCATGCTTACACTCAAGAACGACATAATGTATAATTGTTTGGTCCATGGCTCTTATTTTTTTCAATGGGTAGAGGGAGTTTATTTTTATAAGTAGCTTTTGCGCATTATTTTTAAGTGCGTTTTCCACTAAGTGGTTCCCTTCTTTTTCCATGAAAGGCACTATTTGTGGTTTTTCAATATTATTCCCTATAAACGTGAGCACTTTTGGATCAACACCATTGACTGCGGTGATTAAATAAAAAAGTATATTGTCATGACAGATTATTCTCATAATCTGCTGGATTTTTTGGTAGTCTCTTTCATCCGGTGGAAGATTATCTAGCTCTAATACAATATCGTTAATGGCTTTAAGTAAGGAGTTTATTTTCCGATTGCTCATTATCCATTGATAATAGGTGCTGTGAGGGAAGTTTTTAATCGCATATTTGCTTGTAGTAGCTAAGTTCCTTTTTAAAAAATATTCTTCAGCATCTTCTTTTACTAATAGATTTTTTATCACTTCAGCTTGCATTAAGCTTGTTTCAATTTTTTCAAAATTATAGTCATTAATGACAGTTTGAAGCTCGATGACGGATAAGGCAGATTTTTCAGGCATTCCATATAAAGCTGCATTTAATGCCACCAAATTGCGTCTTTTATTTTTTGCTTCGCCTATTTGAGTTGGAGTTAATTTGTTTTTCTCTAAGGTTTTTTCTTGGGTTTTTGCAGGCACACTGGGACTAATCTTTAATTTAGTTTTATTTTCTTTTTTCGGAGCTTCTTCTTTGATTTTTGTACTTTCATTACCCAGTTTTTTCTCAATGGACTTTGCCTGCTCAGTTTTCCCTTGTTGTTTTAGTT
>CAZTYT010000183.1:0-4663 GCA_964618245.1 uncultured Legionella sp.
GTTCATGTAAAAAACTATTTGATAGTTAATCTACCAAATCAATGGCCTTAGGAATACTCCTCAACTACCCCTCACCGTATTTTGACTTAATTAAAAATAGTCATTACATAAAATAAACATTAAATAATAAATAGAAACCAAGGAGTAACATGACGATGCCAGAGGCTGTAAAAGTCTCAGGTTTTGTAAGCATCCTATTCCACATATGGTGTACAGTTTCAGGGCAAAATAAGCGAATTATGCCGCTAATTACCGCAACCCAACCTATTATGGTGATAATTACAGGCCAACCCATTACCCATACATTATGACTTGCTACCATTAGTAACCCAATGAGTAAAGTGATAAAACCAACTATCAATAACAACCCAGGTTGCGCCATAATGTTATTCATGGCAGAAAGTATGACCCCACGCCTACTAATAAGAAATATCCCCATGATAACCAAATACCAGCCTAGCACAATGGCTAAAAAATAAGTGGCAAACATGATAATCTCCAAATCAATCCTTTATGTTCATTATAGTTCATGTAAAAAACTATTTGATAGTTAATCTACCAAATCAATGGCGTTATATCTATACTTAAAATAGGGCAAGCGATGTAATAGGATCCCCAAATGAGCGAACAAGAATATACTGCATCTGTGTACTGTAGCGAAGAACAGATAGCGCAGCAAGAAGGGAATGATATTGATGAACTTTACACTTGGATGCTAATCCAGGGCAATAGCCATTATGGGGATATTCATGGTGAGATAATTGAGAATAAGACCCAAAAAACTATTCGCACTTTTCGTAAATCAGCTATTGAGTAATTCTCTTTTCAGCGGTTTCCTTATTTTCTGGTTTTCCTTTTTCAAAAATATTTTTCCTGATTCTATTAATATAGAATCAAAAGATAAACAAATAAAACAAAATTAATTCACTCTGAAATTAAACCCACTATACTTAAAACTGTAGTACAGTAAATATGAGCGTTCACTGTCATGTTATCTTCCCGTACTATATTCTGAAATTTCCTCACGTTGTAATAACGCAAGGCAGTAAGATTACGGAAAATCACATGCAGTAAGGAGGACGAATGAATTCACTCACAAAACTATTGCAAACTGTAATATTTATAGGCTTAATAAGTGTGGTAGGAAGTTTTACATCCATTGCTAGTGCTGCTCAGGGATGTGGCCACGGCTATCATCGAACTATTAATGGCAGATGCATATTAAATTACCCTGGCCGTTATGCAACTCCTGCCCCTTATCATCCTGGTTGCTGGCGCAACATGTGGGGTCAATTACGTTGTTATAGATACTAAATAAGAGGTGTCGGGCTAAGGCCCGACCTATATACTATTGTTCTGGGTAGCAATAAATATCAGAGCCACCAGCAACACCAGCATGGAGCATCAATATATTGACACCAGCCATATCTTTTTTCTCACGAAGGCATCTGTAACCTGGGTAAGTATAATAATAATCCCCTTCTGGCACAGCCCCTTCAACTGTATAGACACTATTTTGCTGATCGACAGTAATTGGAACACTTTTCCAAGAACGAGTAGTTTCCATAATTGTTTCATCTGCCACAGCCGCTGTAGTCAATGTAACTAGTAATGCAGTTAACAATACCTTTTTCATTTTACAGCCCTCCTTGCGTATTATATCCTAACAACATCTTCATCATTGAAGATGGGGTAATTATAGCATATAAAAAACAACCATTTTTCCAATAGCATCTCGATTTGACCAACTTGAAAGCTGTTTTATCCTTTTTTTACAAATTGAGACTTCAATTTCATAGCTCCTATGCCATCAATTTTACAATCAATATCATGATCGCCTTCCACCAGACGAATATTTTTTACTTTGGTACCGACTTTTACAACTAAAGAGGAACCTTTAACTTTTAAATCCTTAATTACAGTCACGGTATCGCCATCCTGTAAGATCTGTCCATTAGCGTCTTTAATAACTCGCTGAGTTTCTTCTTCAATCTCTCCCTCTTTCCCCCATTCATGAGCACATTCGGGGCAAATAAACAAACTTCCATCTGCGTAGGTATATTCAGAATCACATTGAGGGCATTTAGGTAATGAATTCATACATTGTCTCAATTTTATAAAAAATTTATTTTATCATTTAATTGCTGTTAAACCCAGAAGGGTAATCAGCAAGTGTCGTTGTTGTGGGTGGTAACGATGCTCATAGAGATAAATGCCCTGCCAAGTACCTAGCGCTAGATTTCTTTTCTGGATAGGAATATTAAGGCTTGTCTGGGTTAATAAAGTACGTATATGGGCAGGCATATCATCCTTTCCTTCAATAATATGCTTAAAGAGAGGATCACCATCTGGAACTAAGCGAGTAAGAAAATTTTCCAAATCTTTTCGCACTTGTGGATCATAATTCTCACATATCATCAATGAAGCGCTGGTATGTTGAAGAAATAAATGACAAAGCCCCTGCTCAATAGAGGCATTCATTAAAACTTGATTAACATCATTTGTAATATCAATACTACCTCGACCTGACGTGGCTAAAGTAAGCGAAAATTGTTCTAAATTCATCATATCCACCTATTGGTCATAAAAAAATATTATTGTTTTCATTATAATTTCATCTAATTAATGGTTTATATTTAATCATATAAGCTTATATCATTTAGTGTCCGTAATAAAAAATCGGAGATATAAAATGAGTATCACACGTTTTACTAAAGCCCAACAAGGCTCTACTTACCACCGTTCCTACCAACAGGCATATCAGGAATTGCAACAAGGAAAAAAGGAAACTGATTGGATATGGTATATTTTTCCTCAACTAAAGGTGCTAGGTAGAAGTGATGCGGCGAAACATTTCGGTATTGTAGATTTAGAGGAAGCCTGTGCTTATCTACAGGATGAGAAATTGTTTAAAAATTATTTTGAAATCTTGCTTTTAGTAAAAAAACAGTTAGAAACTATTCCTGCTCAGCAATTGATGAGTAAGGAGATAGACGTAAAAAAATTAGTGTCAAGCTTAACCTTATTCCAAGAAGCAGCACGTTTGTTAGCACAGAGAGGCTATGCTAATCAGGATTACCCAGGCTTGGCAGAGTGTTGCAGTAAAGTACTTGCAGAATTGGAAAAACAAAACTATCTTCCTTGCCAAACCACATTACAGTTCATTGATTCAACAGAGAGAAACCATCAGGTGCCTTACGATGACAGCTCAATGGGTCATACTAAGCCATCAAGTAAACAAGATACAAATGGAAAAGACTTATCTCAATTAAGCCAAGCACTGGATAATTACATTACTACAAGAGAAAGTGAGTGGGGATTTCATTATAATTTTTTCTATATTATGTCCTGGATCTACTGGTTAGAAGATACTTTATTGGGCACTGACTTCTATAATCCTAAAAGTAAAGAGATTAAAATCAACGCTGCATTACATTTAAAAGAGATGATCGAAGGCCAAAATACTGTTTTACCAGAAACCGAAAAAAAAGCGCTCCGAGAAGGGCGTTTAGGTGAACTAGTCGATGATCATGGTGGGATAGAATATGTTATTTCCCAAATTGAAGCTGAAAAAAGCTCTTCTTATACACCAACCTAGTTGCTCCCACCCCTGCAAACTGCTATCACCTGTAAATTACAATTGATTATTGATAAATTCTTTAAAACAAGTTTTCACTTCTTCTATATGCCTAAGCCATGGGCAATGACCAGCTTGCCTGATCATTTTATTGGTAATATTTTCAGAGGAAAAATAGGGATCTTTAATAAAAATTTGGGGTGGGCAAATATAATCATATTCACTAGCAATTGTCATAATTGGGAGGGTTTGAGAATACCACTGGCATTGATAATGGGCATAAAAATTTTCAATAGCATAATGATAAGCTTTATTATTGAAAACCAAAAGCTGGATCATTTTTTCCCCTTCAGCCATCTCTTCTGCCGTAAAACAATAATACTTATAAGTATTCCAAAATTCACGATAGGTTTGATCAGAAGGTTCTAAATGGTACTGAGTGGCCGCAGGTACTAAATCTGGAAGTTGATGTTTTTGTTGCATTTCCGCTACATGCATAAAAAAACTATTTTGAGTAGTGGTATTCATTAATACCAATCCACGTAAATTTGATTCCAGTTCAGGTAAGTTTAAAGCAAACATTCCGGAAAAACTGTGAGTAACTAATATCGGATCAACATAGTCTTTTAATAAATCAATTAATCCATCTTGCCAATATTTTATCCCTAACTCACCTTGAGTATTGGTGCCATCTCTAGGAAAATCCAGGAGTAAAACACTGCCTGGTAAGTCCAGGCTCTGACAAAACTCTCTTAAGTATTCAGACCCTAGCCCCGGACCACCAGGAAGAAACAACCAGTTATATCCATCACCCTGAGCTAACGGCTCGATCCTATACCCATACTTTGTGTAATTCATATTTAAATCCACATTTTAAGTTTATCTAAATTACACTGGTGGAAATAAATCCTGAAACTTCACTCTTGATTTAAGATGTAGGGCCTTACGGCGATTTTTAGATAAATCAAAAGCCTTATAAATAACAATGGGTACTATAAAACTAATCACACCAATATAAAATGCCAATTTATAGGTTGGATCTTTATTCAGTACCAAGAAAAATAAAGCGCCAAGCATCAACAAAAT
>CAZTYT010000184.1:0-4643 GCA_964618245.1 uncultured Legionella sp.
TGCCCCTGTTTCTACACCTTTAAGTTGGAATGAGCTTAGTAAAGATAAACGGGATAATGAATATACTATCAAGAACTTACCTGCACGCTTACATCATCTCAAGGATGATCCCTGGGCTGGGTTTTGGGAAATAAGGCAATCTCTACGCTTAAATGATTTTAAAAAATAGGCATTATTTGATTGAAATAAATGCAAATTTGTTCCTTATTTATTTCAAATTTAGAGTGTAAATTGTTTTATGTTCTATAATTAAATAGTATAAAAAAATAAAACTCCGCATCAATTTTTCAAGAAGATTTAAGGGGGAGATGTTGAGTATTTATACTTGAAAAAATTAAGGAGGATAATATGCGAGCTTCAACAGGAAGAGCGGTGTATTCTTTACAAAAACCATTACACGAGCTAATGGAGTTAAATAATAGAACATTGCAAAATTTGTCCTATTTTCATCCTGTAGATATGATTAATGCCCAAAGACCTGGTGAAATTTGGGAAAAAAATATGGATGTTTTAGTGCAAAATGGCCATCAAATGTTAGATTATTTTCATGATGTTTGTAATATCCTGGAAAAAAGTTGGTTAATTGTTTCTTATGATGTTTTGGAGCAAAATCATAGGGCAATGCAGCAACCTATATCTGATGCTGAAGAGCTGACTAGAAAAAACTTCTCTGCAACTAAAAAAGGTGCAGGCAAGAAAGCTTAGTGTAATGTTTATTGTTTCATCTTTTGTTCATGCTAAATTAAGATTTAGGTTGGGTCCTGCGGTGTCATTTCTTCACTCCGTTCGTAATGGCGCCATGAAAAACAAGAAAAATGTCGCTTTAAAAAGGTGTTGATACCTCAGGATTGATCCTTGGCCCAACACCTTTCTCTTTCATTACTTTTAGTGTATTTATTAAACATATCACAATCAAATAATACATGGTATGAATTGCATACTGTTTTTAATAGTGAGAGTAAAAGTCGTATCTTGATTCGCCTCAGACTATTTACTTTAATTGCTAAGAGCTAGCTGGTAGCTTTATCAGCCTTTTTTGCAAGCTTCAATTGTTTTTTCCATTCCTTATCTTTGGAAAAAACAAAATGACTGGCTTCCTCAAGAAAGAAACCTAAATCTTTAATTGAAGCCCACTCGCAATATTTTTGAATTTGATTCAAAGTGTCCGAGCTAATTTCGGCTTTAATTTTTTCTTTGGTTTTTGCTTGACTACCGGAAATAAGAGCCATAAAAAAATCCTTTTATCTAATTGATACAATAAAAAAATACTAACTAAAGTAATCATAATATTCAAGGGCATGGTGCCATTTAAAGGATTAGAGTAATAAAAATAGATACAGGAAATTTTTCTAAGAGATTATCTTGACAGTGTTCGATCGAGGCCTGTTCTTCTATTATTTATTCAAAAAGTTTTGTTGCGAACGAAATGGCATAATCAAACACTTCAATAAGGCGAATAAATTATGAATTTTAAAACAAAACGAACCCTAGGTGCAGGTTCATTGTTTAGAGGTGAATCCAATTTGAAGGTATGTTATTTTCAGGATAAGCATATCAATTATAAGGATTTTAATGGAGCATAAATTAAGGCCCGATGAGCGAAAAATAATTTTTCTTGCCTCACTTGGTGGTGCTTTAGAGTTTTATGATTTTATTATTTATGTTGTTTTTGCCCCTATTATTAGCCAAATTTTTTTTCCAGCCACGGATAAACTTGCCTCCTTAATGCGTGTATATGCTGTTTTTGCTATTGGTTATCTCATTCGTCCTTTGGGGGGAATTATCTTTAGCCATTTTGGTGATAGGTATGGGCGCAAAAAAACATTTATTTGCTCAGTTCTCTTGATGGCCGTGCCTACGGTGTTTATCGGATTTTTGCCAACTTACCAACATATAGGGGTTTGGGCTAGTGTCCTTTTAATTGTAATGCGAATTTTACAAGGATTATCAATCGGAGGGGAAATTCCAGGTGCCATAACTTTTACTTGTGAACATGTATCTCCTCATTCTCGAGGTTTAGCTTGTGGCGTTATTTTTTGTTTTTTAAATTTAGGAATTTTCCTGGGATCTGCTATTAGCCTGTTTTTAACTCATTACCTTTCTGATGAGAAATTGGTCACTATTGGTTGGCGTATACCCTTTATTTTGGGGGGGGTATTAGGGATATTTAGTTTCTATATTCGTAAACAGATGGCAGAAAGCCCGGTGTTTATTGCGTTTCAACAAAAAGAAGTAAAATTGCGTATTCCTCTTTATGAGGCAATAACTGTGTATTGGAAAAAAATTATTCAAGGAGTAGGGTTAACTTGTCTTGGTTCGGTGGTTATTAATTTAGTGTTTTTATATATGCCCACCTATTTGTCAATCATACTTGCTTATCCTGAACAAGAAGCAACTGTGTTCAATACTATTAATTTATTTGTTTATTCATGTTTGTTAGTCTTTTTTTGCTGGTATGCTGATAGAGTAGGGCGAAGAAAAGTTCTTTTAACAGGGGCAATTTGTTTTATTTTATTTAGTTATTTTTTATTTGCTATTTTATCATTACAAACGACAGGCGCTTTGATTGGCGCGTTATCTGCTTTAGCCCTATTAAGTAGCTCCATTATGATTTATCCCAGTTTACTAGTAGAGCTTTTTCCTACAGCTATTCGTTACACAGGCATAGCCATTGCTTATAATGTTGCTTTTGCTTTTTTTGGAGGCTTAACTCCATTTATCGTAACGTATTTGATTGAAAAAACGCAAAATGTATTAGCCCCGGGATTTTATCTAACGTTCAGTGCCTTATTGTGTGCCATAGCAGTGGGGAACATGCGAACAAAGTAGGGGTTAATGCGATATAGGAAATAGGCATCAAATGGAAATGAATAAAAGTCTGGAAGATCTAATTCATGGTACTGCAGAAAACAGTTTAGCAGCTTTGAATAGCTCTTTGCAGGGATTAACAAATTGTGAGGCAAAGAAAAGATTGGCCTTGGAAGGAGCTAATGAAATTGCTTCAAAGCAGTATCGCTTGCTAATTATGGAAGTGCTCTCCCGTTCCACCAATCCATTAGTTATTATTTTATTAATTTCTGCGTTAATTTCTGCTTTTACTGGCAATGTGGCCAGTGCAGTTATTATTATCACCATGATTGTAATAAGCGTTGGCCTTGATTATTTTCAAACTCATCGTTCGCTTCGAGTGATCAAAAAATTACAACAACATATCACTGCCACTGCAAACGTATTGCGTGATGGGGTCTGGAGAGAGATTCCTTGTCGCGAACTGGTATGTGGTGATCTAATTCGCTTGATTGCAGGCGATATGATTCCTGCAGATGCTATCCTGCTCAAAGCTAAGGATTTACATATCCAACAAGCCTCTCTAACCGGTGAATCATTTCCTGTTGAGAAAGAGGCTATACCTTCTTTGGAGATACCTGAAAATATTGCCGATGCCAGGAATATTATTCTTTCAGGTTCCTCAGTTGTTAGTGGCACGGCTACTGCAGTGGTGGCTGCAACAGGAAAAAACACGCAATTTGGCTCCATTGTTCAGGCTATTTCAAAAGTTGCACCGCATACCGAGTTTGAAAAGGGAATCATTCGATTTGGTTTATTTATTATGAAAGTGGTGTTTGTACTGGTTATTTTTGTATTTGGGGTGAATGTTTATTTGCACCGTCCGCTTCTTGAATCCTTACTATTTGCATTGGCTTTAGCTGTAGGATTAACTCCAGAGTTATTACCGATGATCACCACAGTAACGCTTGCTGCTGGTGCAATGCATATGGCTGAGAAAAAAGTTATTGTGAAAAATTTGGCTGCTATTCAAAACTTTGGCAGTATCGACATTCTTTGTAGCGATAAGACCGGCACTTTAACCAGTGGCGAAATGCTTTTAGAACAGCATCTTGATCCCGCAGGTCAAGCATCAGAGTATGTCATGCTATTAGCTTATTTAAGCAGTTTATATGGTACAGAAATAGCCAGCCCTTTTAACATAGCTGTTTTAAAAAAAGCGAATATTAATCCGCTTGATGCTGCTATCTTACAACACGATCATCCTGATATACAGCCTTATTATAAAGTGGATGAGATACCATTTGATTTTGAACGTAGACGCTCGAGTGTCGTTGTTGAAAATGGAGGCGTTCATTTGCTAATTACCAAAGGAGCTCCCGAGTTTGTAATAGGTGATTGTACGTCTTATGAGCAGGATGGCAGTATCTATCCTTTGGATAGTCTATCCAGTCAACGCTTTGCTACGAATTTCGCCGCTTTAAGCGCTCAAGGGTATCGCGTTTTAGCCTTAGCTTATCGAAAAGTCTCAGTACAAAATTCTTATGGTGTGCAAGATGAAAAAGAAATGGTTTTATCAGGCTTTCTCGCTTTTTTTGATCCACCATTAAAAGAAACCCCGACAGTTATCAAAAAACTCTTTAATGAAGGTGTACAAATTAAAGTGCTAACCGGGGATAATGAGTTGGTTGCGGCGCATGTATGTCATGAGGTTGGGCTTAATGCTGAGCGCATGCTTCTGGGGAAAGAACTCGAACATATTAGTGACAGCGCCTTAGGAAAAATTGCTGAGGAAACCACAGTCTTTGCTCGTATTTCTCCCATCCAAAAACAACGCCTTATTACAGCACTCCGTG
>CAZTYT010000185.1:0-4279 GCA_964618245.1 uncultured Legionella sp.
ATAAGTAGAGAAGAGTTTAATTCATTTTATAAAACCTTACCTTTATCCTTTCAACTGATTGAAACAGTGGCCAATGAGGTTGCCCTTTTAATTCAGCAACATTTCAAAGTCTCTCAATTAACTATTGGGGTTAGCAAACCACACGCGATAAAAAATGCCAAAAACATTCAAGTGGTAATACAACGTTAAATAAAATTCATGTTTAGGTTGAGCCTTGGCCATTGCCAGGCCAAGGCTCTTTAAACATTATTCTGATGTGTTTGCAACAAAGGGAACTCTCATTATGATTAAGCAAGCCTCGCACTATGCCTATGGTTGAAGTATTTTGAATTTAATTATGTATTAGACTTGATGATTTAAAATTGGGCTTATTATGAAAATACACCATTATTAAATTTGGAAAAAACTGGCCTCTCGCGATCCTTCTCTACTTTGAACCCCCTGGGCTTGGTATAAAATAACAGGTTCATTGAAAAAGAAAGGACTATAATTTTTTCCATTGCCTTGTTTATGCACCGGCATAGTGCAAAGCTTGTTTACCTTGGCATACGCTGTAATAAAATGCTGTTGAAAGGATATGGATTCAACAAACTGAGTTACCATCTCGCAAAGGGCGGCATAGTCAACCGTTTTTTCTATTTTGTCTTCACAGGCACTCAAATCAGTATGCAAAGAAATATCGATTAATAATTGTTGATTAATTTGCTGTTCCCAGGCGTATATCCCAATTTTAGTACTTACACTTAAGGCATTGATGTTAATAATATCCACTTTTGTTACCTATAAAAAGTTTACAAATAAAGGTGTGATTCTGCTCACTCAGCATTCCATCTGCGTTTGGTCTAAAACTTAGTGAGTAATGCTCTATTTCCCAAGCTTTATGTTACCATAAGCGTATTTAATGGTATTAGGTTAAATTATGTCTGATTTAAGCCACTCATTGTTTTTACGTGCCTTACGGCGTCAACCAGTTGAGCGAACTCCAATATGGATAATGCGGCAGGCTGGTCGTTACCTTCCAGAATATCGCAAAACACGTGAACAAGCAGGCGATTTTTTGAGTTTATGTAAAAATCCTGAGTTGGCTTGTGAAGTTACTTTGCAACCCTTGCGTCGTTATGCACTGGATGCTGCTATTTTATTTTCTGATATTTTAACTATTCCCGATGCAATGGGGCTTGGTCTCTATTTTGCCGAAGGAGAAGGTCCTTGTTTTAAATACCCAGTACAAAATTCCAAGGCCATTGAAAAACTTGAGATCCCTGAAATTAACGATTCATTGGGCTACGTGATGGATGCAGTCCGTCTAATTCGCAAAGAAATGCCCCGTGAATTACCATTAATCGGCTTTTCAGGAAGCCCCTGGACTTTAGCTTGTTACATGGTCGAGGGACGCAGTACCAGAGATTTTAAACAAATTTTAAAGCTCATCTATTCAGAGCCGGAGGTTGCACGTCTTTTATTGCAGAAATTGGCAGTTTCTGTAGCGAATTACCTGGTGGAGCAAATTAGAGCGGGGGTGAATGCCGTGATGATTTTTGATACTTGGGGTGGCATTTTAACACCGAGTAATTATCAAAATTTTTCTTTGGCATATATGCAGCAAGTGGTACAGCATATTAAATCAAGCTATCCCGATATACCGGTGATTTTATTTACCAAAGGAGGCGGCCAATGGTTGGAGAAAATGTTGGTAACTGGCTGCGATGCTCTGGGATTAGATTGGACTACTAATTTAGGAGAGGCACGTCGTCGAGTTGGGGATAAAGTAGCCTTGCAAGGCAATTTGGATCCAGCGGTATTATTAAGTTCAGTGCCATCGATTCGTGAACAAGTTAAGAATGTATTGGAGTCTTTTGGTCATGGTACTGGGCATGTGTTTAATTTAGGCCATGGAATTACCCCTGATGTTCCTCCAGAGCATGTGACTGCCTTGGTCGATGCCGTTCATGAGTTAAGTCCTTTTTATCATTTGTAATCCCATTTTATGCATTTTCCGATCAAATTTAGTCTTTTTGGTCGGATTTTAATGAATATAAGTGTAAAATATTTCATCATATGTTATCATAATTGACCATTTGTGTTTTGAAATAATTTTATGCCTTATTCCAGCCAGTTTTATTATTCTGAAAAAAGCGAACAAGCAGTTTATAGCTATACCCCTGAAGGGCAATTTGATGTTAATCAATTCATTAATAATAAACCCTATTGGAAAAAAACAGGGGCAAGTGCATCACAAAAAAAGATTTTGATTCTTACCGATTGGACTGCTGCTACTTGGACTAATAAGCAATTAAAAAAAACTAAAGAACATTTAGAGCGATTATTAACGGAAGGGTTTACTGTTTTATTGTGGCAAAATAAAGAGCTAATTCCCTTAGGTAATACCACGTTACAACTTTTGGATGAAAAGGAGATTCGTGACCGAATTAGCCCGGCTTATCCTGAAGAAATTATTGCGAAAGCAATTGCACAGTACCAATTAACTGCCGATAAAATCCATTTGCTAGATGATTATTGGCTTAATTATTTAGATAACCCTAACTATCAACGCCAACTCAATATCGCTGCCTTAAGCCATACACCTCATCCGCGAAATAAAATTTGGCAATTAGCGACTAGAGCAATTCCACCGATACGCGTTATTGCACAGCATGAATTATCTTTTACAAGCATTCGGCTTGTTAATGAAGCTCAGGCTAGATTTCCAAGCCTTCCTATTGAGTTTGCATGCAAAGTTTTGGATATAGAGGATGGTAAATACTTTGTCCAACAATATAAAGAAAATACTAATAGTGCATTGCACATGGCAAAAGATATTGAAAAGTTGCGGATTTGTGCTCAGATTCCTATTGAAGAAATTGAATTAAAAAATATATTGAATTCTACCCCTAAACTAAAACAACTTGGTCTTGAAAAAATTAGAGTAATTAAGGACAGTGGTGTATGCGAACTAAATACAACAGAACTTGAAGAGCTTCTCCTTAATCAATGTGAGATTGGGTCTGAAAATTTAACAAGCATGCTTGTTAGTGCGCCTCAGCTTAAACGTCTTAAAATAATTTTAGCCAATAATTCCAGTGTTCAAATTAAGCAAAATTTAAATTTTCCTCAATTGGAGTTGTTAGCGCTAAAAGGTTCTAAGCTTAGTAATGACGATCTAATCTCGATACTGGCAGCAACATCCCAATTAAAAACGCTTCAACTGATAAGTACTGCTAAAACAGAGAAAGAATTTAACCTCAACCTTAATTTGCCTTATTTAACAGAACTTTTTATTCAAAACAGTGAAGTAGGCATGCAAGTGCTTACTTCTGTTGTTAGACATGCCCTGCACTTAAAAAAACTCGATTTGATAGAAACGAATCCACCACCAGCTGGATTTGCATCGCAAGGAAATTTTAGTGCTCTAGAGATACTGAATATTTTGGGATGTGAAGTTGATTCGGGTGATTTGTATTTCATTTTGACGCAGGCTTCAGCCCTGAAAAAATTAAAATTAAGATCCATTAAATCCTTAAAAACAGGATTTAGCCGCTCAGCAAGTTTTGCTAACCTGGAGGAACTACACCTTAATGCAATCAGTATAAGCTACTCAGACCTAAGCCAAATTTTAGAAAAAGCGACCCGGCTTAAGAAATTAAATTTTTATGGACTTACTACACCAGCTCAGGAGGGATTTTCTAAAAATGGACATTTTTCAGGGCTGGAAGAGCTTATAGTAACAAAACAGTGTATTCCTTTTAATGATCTTTTCTTTATCTTGTCCCAAACTCGTCAGCTCAAATTACTCAAATTAATGCATCTAAAAAATCTACAGCCGGGTTTTAGTAAGCAGCTAAACCTGCATTTTTTAGAAGAGCTGGATATCAATGGTTGCAATATTTGTCCAGAAGATTTTGTTCACATACTGAGGCATGCTCCCTATTTAAAAAAGATTAAAGTGGGTCGAGTAAACGTCTTTGAACCTGGTTGCAGTGAGCATTTGGATTTATCATGTCTTGAAGAGCTTGAAATTTTATACAGTGAAATCAATAGCGAAGATTTAACAACCATTTTAGCTAAAACGAAAAATCTAAAAAAATTAAACGTACATGGCAACGGAATCACCTTTGATTCTGGGTTTAGTAGAAATTTGGATTTATCTCATCTTGAAGCACTTGATCTTTTGCATAGTCGAATCGATTGTGATGACTTGGTGACTGTTTTAGCTCAAACCGGGAATTTAAAAAAACTAAACTTGAGTTTCAATACAATGCTTAAACCCGGGTTTAGCAAA
>CAZTYT010000185.1:4289-4622 GCA_964618245.1 uncultured Legionella sp.
GAGCTTGAGGAGGTGGTTTTAATATATAGTAATATTGCAATTGAAGATTTACAAATCCTGATTTCTAAAGCCCCTAACCTTAAAGATCTTAATCTATCCGGGATTAAAATTTTTACAAGGAATTTTAATTGTAAAGTTAATTTCCCCAATAATATCAAAGATCTAAAAGTTACTGAATCAAATATCTCTCCTGAGGATTTTATCTGTTTTCTAAATGCAGCTTGTGGTTTAGAAAGGGTCGACCTGTTTGATTGCCCTCAATTAACCCGTAATCCTGCGGTAATGGAACTATTAACTGGTTTGCCTGAAGTCAATAAGGAGGATAATGGAACT
>CAZTYT010000186.1:0-3708 GCA_964618245.1 uncultured Legionella sp.
TCATTATCAAGCTCTTTTAAGGATTCAATAAAAGTGATGCCAGCACTTGTTTTCTCAGAGATATTTATACCTTGGTTAATGGCATATTTTGCTAAATCAATATTTCCTCGTGCAATTGCTCGCTCTAATAAGTGATTTGCATAGGGTTTAAAATCAAAACCATGTTCAGTAAATAGTTTTATATCTGATACATTATTACAATACGTCGCACAACTTAAGCTTGCGCCCAATTTAAGTAAATAACGAATCGTATAGGCATATTTTTCTTCACATTCTAGTCTCCAGGAATTACCGACCAGTTTCTCAATCAATACTTGATCCAATTTCTCTTGGGCCAAACCATTAATATCTTGTTGTGAGAGATGTTCTAAAAATTTAATATCTGAGACTCGGACTCTATTCAGCCATTGCGCATAAGATATTGCTTTTACTTTTTCAGAACCATATTGAAGCAACAAATTTATAACTTCGCAATGACCCTGCTCTATTGCACCATGAATTGCGTTTTTTTTTCGAAAATTAACCGCATGAAGATCGCAGCCTTGATCTAAAAGAAATTTCGTCACCTCTAAATGTCCATGCCACGCTGCAAGTAAAAAGGGCGTTTCTTGATACGGACTTCTCTCATCAATGTTCAAACCTTTTAAGGCAAGATACTTGATTAAAGCTATGTTGCCTGTTATCGCCGCCCAATGAAATAAAGAATAGCCTTGATATTGCCAAGACAAGTCACCATTTTTTTCAATTGTATCAATAATAATTGTTGTTTTGCCTGCAAAAAGGGCGTCTTTAAAAGCGTGGAAAGTGAGCTGAGAATGCGGCATTTTCTTCTCGTTTTCGTGTTGTATTTTTAACTTGCTCCATTTTAGTACATTGTGAACTATATTAGCAAGGAATTGAAAGAAGAAAAAGATTACCTTTTGACCACTCATATTATTAAAAATCCATTTCTAAATACTTAGCCATAAAAGACATGAAAGAGAAAAAGAAATAATTTTTAAACTATAGAGGAGCTATGCTTCAGGTAGAGGTGATGGTAGTAGAAAGCACTTCTATGCTCAATTGGATAAATACTGGGCATTTTATGCCCAGAGAATTATATTAAAACCCAATGTTCTTTTTTTAAAGGTGGAGAAGTCCTTAGAAATATCTTGCCCTCATCGTAAAGACAAATTATGACAGATAAATCTCAATTCGTTCCTTTCCTTTGCCTGGATTAACCCGCTTTAAACGAATTTTCCCAATTTCTTTAGTTCGCCTCAAGTGAGTACCCCCGCATGGGACTTGCGAAAACTCCCGAATTTTCCAGTATCGCCTCTCATTAGCTTCATCACTAAAAGCACTGATGATTTCTTGATCACTATCAACAATTGCTTGCGCTTTTGCTTCAAGAGAAGGCACGCTTGCAGCAAGGTTATGCTCCCAGGCAAAATCTATTCTCGCCTTATCAGCAGCAATATGTGCGCCTATTTTTTTGATTTCGGGGAATTGCTGGCACACTAACTCTAAAACAATTTCTGCCGCAAAATGCAAGCGCATTAAGCGATAACGTCGCTCCCAATCAATTTGTATCTTGACCTTTTCTCCAGCCTTTAGTTCATGGCTATCCGGTAAAGTGTAGAGAATTTCCCGTCCTTGCTTTTGTGCGGCAATAACTGGATAACCGCCAATGGTACCGGCATCACTTTCCTGACCACCAGAAAAAGCATAAAAAATGGTTTCCTGAACAGTTATCTTTTCCTTATCCACCGATTGTACTGTGGTTTCCAACTCAACAAGATAAGGATCCTGCCAAAAAATTTTTTTAACCATGTCACACCACCCTAAGCAATAACAATTACTTTGCCTTTTGTTAAATCAACAAGATCGGTCGCCTTTATCTCAAACACCGAATTCGGTGTACCTGCGGCTGCCCATAAAGTTTCAAATTCTAATAAGGTTCTATCAATATAAGTTTCTATTGGTTGTGGATACCCAACTGGCGCTACCCCACCTATGGCAAAACCCGTTGCTTGCCGAATATAGGTTGCGTTAGCCTTAGTAATTTCTTTATTAGCTTGCTGTGAGACAATTTTTTCATTCACTCGATTTATCCCACTAGCAAGAACGAGCAAAGGCTGATTATCAGTTAATACATAAAAAATAAGTGATTTTACAATTTGAGCAACCTCACAACCAATTGCCTGTGCTGCATCTACTGCGGTATGAGTACTCGTAGAAAACTCTACTAGCCTAAATGGCAATCCTGCATTTACTAATGTTTCATGTACTAATTGAGTACTTTGACTTGCAAACTGCTCATTCATATCATTTCTCTATCTGTGCGTTATAACGTATAATAGGTACTATGATACCACTGTGCGCTATAACGCACAAACTGTTTTACGCTATTTCTATGAAAGAACTATCCCAACATATTGCGTCACTGCTGAAATCATTACGTAAAGAACGTGGCTGGAGCTTGGATAAAGCATCTCAGGAAACTCGAGTCAGCAAAGCGATGCTCGGACAAATTGAACGTGAAGAATCCAGTCCAACAGTAGCCACCTTATGGAAAATTGCCAACGGATTTAACCTCTCCTTCTCTGCATTTTTAGTTGATCTTGAGGCAAATCGGGAGACGAGTATCAATCGTCCACGACCAGGTATACTGAATAATCCGGATGAAAAAATTCACGTGATGTCATTATTTCCTTTTGACCCTCAACTTAAGTGCGAAATTTTTGTAATTGATTTATTACCTCACTCTGAACATTTATCGTTGGCCCATGAACAGGGGGTTATTGAACATATCATTGTACTTAAGGGAAATATGGAAATACTAATTGAGAATAACTGGCACGCATTGCAAGAAGGAGATGCTTTACGATTTAATGCAGCTCAGGCTCATGGCTATCGTAATACTACCTCGCAAAAAGTGCGCTTTTATAATTTAATTCATTACTTACAGGGGTAGCAACTGCCTTGAATTGCAAAATTCAAGGCAGTTGCTCATACATTATTGGCGAATTAGACGAGTATTTTTACCTTTGAAAGTTGATTTTTCTGTAGAACGATAGGGGTTAATGTCCAAACCTCCACGTCGGGTATAACGTCCATAAACGGTCAACTTTTCAGGCTTACAATAATTCATAATATCAACAAAAATTCGCTCAATACATTGCTCATGAAACTCATTATGATTTCGGAAAGAAACTAAATATTTTAATAAACCTTCCCGATTGATTTTTTTGCCTCGATAATCAATTTGCACACTACCCCAATCAGGTTGATTCGTAACCAGGCAATTGGACTTTAGTAAATCAGAATAAAGAATTTCCTCTACTTGCTCATCACTTACAGTCAGATAAGATGGTTCTACCAAATACACTGAACACTCAATGTCCAAATCATCAATCCTCTCCCCGGTAAATGAACTTTGCATTGGATTTAGGGGGGATTTTTCCAATGGCTGAATAGCGACAAAAACCTCCGTCTCCAGACGCTCTTGTAAATCTCTTTTAATAAGATTCTCCAACTCTTCCACACTATCTATTTTGTAGTTATTAAACGAGTTAAAATAAAGCTTCAGTGATTTTGACTCGATTAACTTGGGAGAACTGCAGTCATAAATAATTTCAGCCATCGCCACAACAGGTTTACCTTTGGTATTTAACCAAGACACTTCATAATGATTCCAGCAATGTATTGAGTGAATTTTTGTTGATA
>CAZTYT010000186.1:3718-4596 GCA_964618245.1 uncultured Legionella sp.
CTCAGGATTAACGCCAATTTCCTGACGTTTTCCCGCGCGAGGAATAGCAAATAACCGCTCAGGGTTGTATGTGCTGTCATAGTCTGATTTTTTACCCAGCTCGGAATCATCAGCTATCGCTTGATATTGCGACAAGATTTGGTTATTACTCATATTTAACTCCAGTATCTCTATTATTTTAGCCATACTGTTCCAGTTTATGGCTTGTTTCATTTCTATTTGACTGGCAATGTATTTTAATAAAGTGGCTGCCTCACCAATTTTGGTAGCCTGGACATTTAATGCATGGGCTTGAATCTGAATGGAAGCCTGCCAATCAAAACCTTTACTTTGAATAATTCGTTTTATTTTTGTTAAAGAAAAACCTAAAAACTTTAAAGTCGTTATTTGTTGCAAACGCAGCAGATTCTCTTCAGAATAAAGTCGATAACCTGCTTTAGAACGTTTTGCCGGTTTTAATAAACCGATCTCATCATAATACTGCAGAGACCTTACAGTTAAAGAGGTCATCTGGCTAATTTCTTTAATCTGATAATATTTCATACGGTGCTCCCAACGTGGATTTTATTGCATCACGTAACGTGAGAGTCAAGTTATATTTTCAGTTTAGGCGCCAACACCAGACAATCTACATATAACTGTGCATTACCCCCATAAATTAGGTATACTCATCTTCTAACTTTCGCATACAGGAGATAATTAAATGGCACGCGGAATAAATAAAGTCATCTTGATAGGTAACGTAGGGTTGGATCCCGAAGTACGTTATTTGCCTAATGGCAATGCCGTAACCACTTTGTCTATTGCAACCAGTGAAACATGGAAAGATAAAACAACTGGTGAAAAGCAAGATCGCACTGAATGGCACCGAGTAGTTT
>CAZTYT010000187.1:0-4551 GCA_964618245.1 uncultured Legionella sp.
GACGGTTGGTGTCCTGAAGAACCCGAGCAAGATTAACTAAATCAATTGCCAGATCGGGATGGTCTGGTACTAAACTTGTTTCCCGGATCTGTAAAGCTCTTCTAAGCAGCGGTTCTGCTTCTGTTGTGCGGTTGGCATCCTGAAGTAGTACAGCCAGATTGCTTAAACTTGTTGCCAGATCGGGATGGTCAGGTTCCAAACTTGTTTCGCGGATCTGTAAAGCTTTTCTATATAACTGCTCCGCTTCTTCCAGACGGTTGGTATGGTGAAGGAGTTGTGCCAGGTTGTTTAAATTAATCGCCACATTGGGGTGATCGGTCCCGGAACTTATTTCATTTATTTGCAATGCCCTTTGCATCAGCGGTTCAGCTTCTGCCAGACGGTTAGTATCCTTAAGGAGTTGTGCCAGATTATTTAACCCTATTGCTACACTGGGATGGTTAGGTCCCAAACTTGTTTCATCTATCTGCAAAGCCCTTCGCATCATCTGCTCAGCCTCTTCCGGGCGGTTGGTATCCTTCAGCAGTAGCGCCAGATTGTTTAATCCTGTTGCCACTTTAGGATGATTGGCCCCGAAACTTGTTTCATTTATTTGCAATGCCTTTTGCATCAGCGGTTCAGCTTCTGCCAGACGGTTAGTATCCTTAAGGAGTTGTGCCAGATTATTTAATCCTATTGCTACACTGGGATGGTTAGGTCCCAAACTTGTTTCATCGATCTGTAAAGCTCTTCTAAACAAGAGTTTAGCTTCTGCCAGACGGTTAGTATCTTTAAGGAGTTGTGCCAGGTTGTTTAAGCTAATAGCCACATCGGGATGGTCAGGTCCCCAACTTGTTTCCTGAATCTGTAAAGCTCTTCTAAACAGCGGTTCAGCTTCTGCCAGGCGGTTAGTATCCTGAAGCAGTAATGCCAGATTGTTTAAGCTTTTTGCCACGCCGGGATGATCTGGTCCCAAACTCGCTTCATTAATTTGTAAAGCTCTTCGCATTAGCGGTTCTGCTTCCGTTAAACGATTTGCATCCTTCAGAAGCATTGCGAGATTGCTTAAATCATTTGCAATGATGGGGTGGTCAGCTCCCCAATTTATTTCATCGACTTCTAAAGCTCTTCGTATTAGCGGTTCAGCTTCTGCCAGACGGTTAGTATCCTGAAGGAGTGTTGCCAGGTTGTTTAAACTTCCTACTACACTAGGATGGTCAGGTTCCCAACTTGTTTCATCGATCTGTAAAGCTCTTCTTATCAGTGGTTCAGCTTCTGTCATGCGGTTTGTTGTTTTTAGGAGCCCTGCCAGATTATTTAAGTTAATTGCCACATAGGGATGATCATTTCCACAACAGGCTTCATTGATTTGTAAAGCTCTTTTAAATAAAGGCTCTGCTTCTTTCGGACGGTTAGTATTTTGAAGAAATAGTGCCAGATTATTTAAGTTTATTGCTACACAGGGGTCGTCTGGCCCAAAACAGGCTTCATTAATTTGTAAAGCTTGTCTCATCAGTGGTTCCGCTTCTGTTAGGCGGTTGGTATGGTAAAAGAGTAGTGCCAGGTTGTTTAAACTAATCGCTATATCGGGATGATTCGGTTCCAAATTTTTTTTTCGAATCTGTAAAGCTCCTTCAAACAGTGGTTCTGCGGCCTGGTACCTGGCTTTACCCAAGAAAATAAAAGCAACAGCATTCATTAATCTGCTGAGCGCCGGATTTGTTGTATGCCCTTCCGCATGGTTAATGACTGATAAAACATGTGGAATAAGAGGTTCAAGATGATGCCAATCCCTAACATCCGTAACGTCTCCTGCAAAAGCTGTATCCATCCAATCCAGTGCATCCCCAAGCGTTTGTTCTTTCAGCGCACTATTCATCTTATTGAGGGTAACATCCTGCACCAGCTTGTGTACCGTAAATGTTTTTTTATTATCGCTGCTGGTAATAAGGGAATATTTTTTTAATTCCGCCCAGGTCTTCTGTGTATCTATTGTCTCGGCATCAACAGACGCTGCTTCCAATAGTGTTTTGGGTATGGGCTCGGGAGAAAGCCATGCCAGCCTGTTCAATAATACTTTCCCGTCATCTGATAACTGATCAAAAGATGCCTGCAGGGTAATGGCAACACTTTTGGCATATTGCATTTGTCGCTTATCAAACCATTCCAGCACTTTGCCGCTGCTTTTTTGCCAGGATTTCCTGTATGTATCAAAACTGAACTGGTTGGTTACAATATACGCTCTTGCCTGTTCCAGCGCCAGGGCAAGATAGCCCAGCTCGCCGACAATCTCCGCTGCTGCTTGTTCATCATTACCTGTTAGCTCTCTTTCCTCAGCCGTGGTTTCAAGCAAAAACACGACCGCCGAATCCCTGCTCAATACCCCTAGGCTTTTCTTTTTTATTTGTTTACTCCACTTATCAATTCTTGTAGTCAGCAATATATGTCCATGTTGAAATTGCGGCAGTACTTCTTCTACTTTTTTTGCGACATCTTCCGTGTCTATATTATCCAAGATAAGCAGCCAGCCTGGATATTGATTCAGACGGTTAACTACTGCATCATATTTTACCGTTTCTTCTTTTGCTTCATGCTCAGGCAGGTTAAGAATTTTAGGGTCTGAAAGCTGCGCAATATTGGCTTTAAGCAGTTCCAGCTTATCGGCATTTACAAACAGCAACGCGGTATACTCATGCTGGTGCTGCCATGCATATTCAATTGCCACCCTTGTTTTACCCATTCCTCCCAAACCATGCACAGCCACAGTAATGCCACTTTTAGCTTCAGTTAAAAATAACTGCTGCAGCTCTTTTACAAATTCCTCTCTTCCTTTAAATGCATTTTCTAAACTTTTATAGGGCAGGTTTATGGGTTTTATTTTTGGAATGGTGTTGAGTATATCTCCCAATTTGGATTGATAGAGTTTTTTTATCAACTCATCTTCTGTTGAAAAAAGTATTTCGTCATAATAGCCAAGATCTTTCAGGTTATTGAGATGCTCCAGTTGTAATGTCGTTTGTGCCGCTTCTTTTTTATGGCGGATATTTCTTACAGCAGTTTCAGAAGGGGAAACTATAAAAAGCCTTTTGTTGTGATATATAGCGAGGTAAGCTTCCCATTGGGTATAGCTCAAATCTGCTTGCTGGTTTAAAACTTGTTGCAAAGAAGGAAATCGGTTGACAAGATCGGGGTATTTCTTTCTAATGTATTCAACTGACAAATCATTTGCCATACTTCCCGTCATATCGCCCACTATATGTATTACCGCTACACAGTACTGAATATATTCATCCAACTTCTCTAAGGTGGCGCCGCCATAGGCAATAAAGTCTTCCTGAATTTTTGCCTCAAGGTTTGGTCTTGAAAGATCCTTACGAATGGCATCTCTGTAATTGCCAAATTCATCGCTTACACAGGAAATAAATATACCGGGCATATTATAAGGAGGGGATAGTTAACTGTGACTTTTATAATGTAAGCTAATATAATCAAATAAGGCGTAACTGAGAAATTGTTATAAGCGTGTAATGAGCATGGGTATTTATCTCACTGAATATTTATCTGGGGGCACAGGGAAGAAAAGGGCATATCGATATTTTTTCCCAACAATGCCTATTTAATAGGCAAGCAGAATTTAGTTATTTATGGCATGCCAAAACAAAAAGGTCCCGGCTGCTGCCAGGACCTTTTCTACTTTACTAACCGCAATATTATTTTGCACATTGTTTTCTTATCAGGTTTAATGCACCGCCTTCTTTAAACCACTGGATCTGCTGTTCGTTGTAAGTATGGTTTACAGTAATAGCGTCTGAGCTGCCATCTTTATGGTTAAGCACAACGGTCAATGGTTTGCCGGGCGTGAAAGCGGTCAATCCCAATATATCAATGCTGTCGTCTTCCTGCACTTTATCGTAATCTTCCTTATTGGCAAAAGTAAGCGCCAGCATACCCTGTTTTTTCAGGTTGGTTTCGTGTATACGCGCAAAGCTTCTTACCAGTATGGCTCTTACACCCAGGTGACGGGGCTCCATTGCCGCGTGTTCACGGCTTGAACCTTCACCATAGTTCTCATCGCCCACCACTATACTGCCTATACCTGCGGCTTTATAAGCCCTTGCAGTGGCTGGTACGGCTCCATATTCACCCGTAAGCTGATTTTTTACGGTATCTGTTTTATCATTATAAAAATTGATAGCGCCGATGAGCATATTGTTGCTGATATTGTCTAAATGACCACGGAATTTTAACCACGGGCCTGCCATAGAGATATGATCCGTAGTGCATTTTCCTTTTGCTTTGATCAGGAGCTTTAATCCTTTCAGGTCCGTACCTTCCCAGGGAGTAAAGGGAGCTAACAATTGCAGGCGCTGCGAATCGGGCTTTACTATTACCTGTACGTTGCTGCCGTCTTTTGCAGGCGCCTGGTAACCGGGGTCGTCCACTGAAAAGCCTTTGGGTGGTAATTCAACGCCTGTTGGTTCGTCCAGCATGACTTCCTCACCGTTCTCGTTTTTCAGCTTGTCCTTCAGCGGATTGGAAGTAAGGTCGCCGGCTATGGCAAATGCAGTTACG
>CAZTYT010000188.1:0-4547 GCA_964618245.1 uncultured Legionella sp.
TCTTCTAATAAAGCTAAAATTCTTTTTGTTGGTACTAAAAGAGCAGCCCAGGAAAGCGTTCGCGAACACGCAAAACGTTGTGGCATGCCTTATGTAGACCATCGTTGGTTAGGTGGTATGTTAACTAACTATAAAACAGTTCGTCAGTCTATCTTTCGTTTAAAAGAATTGAAAGAAATGCAAGAAAAAGGACTGTTTAATGGCATGATTAAAAAAGAAGCCTTAATGTTAACCCGTGAATTAGAAAAGTTAGAGCGTGGTTTAGGTGGTATTGAACATATGGGTGGTTTGCCTGATGCTTTATTTGTAGTTGATGTTGGTTTTGAGCATATTGCTGTTGAAGAAGCCCGTCGCTTAAAAATCCCAGTGATTGGTGTTGTTGATACAAATAATAGCCCCAAAAATATCGATTATATTATTCCTGGCAATGATGATTCCATGCGAGCAGTAGATATTTATGTTCGTTGCATTGCTGATGCAATTCTGGATGGAAAACAAAGCAATACAGTCGGTGGTGGTTCTACTGAGACTCAGTTTGTAGAAGTTGCTACTGAAGGTAAAGATGCTGAAAAAGCTGGCGAATAATTAGTTTATGAATAGGGGCAATAGGCTTAATGTCTATTTTAGCCCCTTTTTTCTACGCGGAGAAAATAAAGATGTCAATTAGTGCAAAGTTGGTTATGGAATTACGCGAGCGCACCGGTGCTGGTATGATGGAGTGTAAAAAGTTTTTGACAGCAACTAATGGTGATATTGAAGCAGCTATTACTGAAATGCGTAAAGCTGGGCAAGCTAAGGCAGATAAAAAAGCTGATCGAGTTGCCGCTGAAGGTATAGTTATTATTCATCGAGCCGCTGATGGTCGTCAGGCTGTTATGATTGAGATTAATAGTGAAACAGATTTCGTTGCTCGCGATGAAAACTTCACTAATTTCGCTAATAAAGTGGCTGATGCTGCGTTAAAGAGCTCTATTACTACTGTTGAGGAATTATCTGCTTTGGCATTAGATTCAGGTGAGACAGTTGAGCAAGCAAGACAACAGTTAGTTGCGAAAATTGGTGAAAACATCAAAATTCGTCGTATTGAGCGTATGACTACTGATGGTGTCATTGGCCATTACATGCATGGTTCAAGAATTGGGGTTGTTGTTGCTTTAAAAAATGGTGATGAAACATTAGCAAAAGACATTGCAATGCATATCGCAGCCAGCAAACCAATCGTTGTAAGTCGTGATCAAGTTTCTGCTGAAGTAATTGAAAATGAGCGTGAAATTTTCACTGCACAAGCTAAAGAAAGTGGTAAGCCACAAGAAATTATTGATAAAATGATTGAAGGCCGTATTAACAAGTTTATAGACGAAGTTAGTTTATTAGGTCAACCTTACGTTAAAAACCCAGATATGAAAGTGGGTCAACTTTTAAAAGAGAAAAATGCAGAAGTTACTTCATTTACTCGTTATGAAGTTGGCGAAGGTATTGAGAAAAAAGAAGATAACTTCGTTGAAGAAGTGATGGCTCAGGTTCGTACATGATGAATGAAAGTCACCCAAAATTAAAATATAAACGTATTTTACTTAAATTCAGTGGCGAAGCCCTTATGGGTAAGTCACAGTTTGGCATTGATCCTGCTGTATTAGACACTTTAGCGAGAGATATTGCCGAGCTTATTCAAATGGGAGTAGAAGTCGGTCTTGTATTAGGTGGTGGCAATTTATTCCGAGGCAAAGCACTTTTTGAAGCAGGCGTTGGGCGCGTAACCGGGGATCACATGGGGATGCTCGCTACCGTTATGAATGCTTTAGCCATGAGAGATGCTTTAGAGCGTATCGATTTACCTGCACGTATTATGTCAGCTATTCCTATGTTAGGAGTAGTTGACTCATACCATCGACGTAAAGCGATTACTCATTTACGCACTGGTCATGTTGTTATTTTTGCAGCTGGTACAGGAAATCCTTTTTTTACCACAGATACAGCAGCTTGCTTAAGGGCTATCGAAATAGGGGCCGATGTTGTTTTAAAAGCAACCAAAGTCGATGGTGTTTATTCGGCAGATCCAGTAAAAAATCCAAATGCCAAGCGTTATGACTATTTAACTTATAAAGATGTCTTAACCCAGGGTTTGGAAGTGATGGACTCTACTGCGATTTGCTTGTGTCAAGATCAAAATATGCCTTTACAGGTATTTGATATGGCAGCACCAAATGCATTAAAGCGAATCGTAACGGGCGAGCGTGTAGGAACTATTGTTGGAGCCAATAATGATTAATGAAATTAAGCAAGATTCAGAAAAACGCATGATGAAAACTATCGAAGCGTTACGAACGGATATGTCCAAAGTTCGTACGGGCCGAGCAAATGTAGGTTTGCTGGATCATGTTCAAGTTGATTATTACGGAAATCTAACACCATTAAATCAGGTAGCTAATATCACCGCTAGTGATTCACGGACCATCTTGGTTACTCCTTGGGAGAAAGCTATGGTGGCGGCTGTTGAAAAAGCGATTTTGACTTCTGATCTTGGTCTAAATCCTTCAACAGCAGGAAATGCTATCCGTGTGCCTATGCCTCCATTAACAGAAGAGCGTAGAAAAGAATTGATTAAAGTTGTTCGCCATGAAGGAGAACAGGGTCGGGTGTCAATTCGTAATATCAGACGTGATGCGAACAGCCAGTTAAAAGATTTAGTGAAAGATAAATCTATTTCTGAAGATGATGAGCGTCGGGCAACTGAAGTTATTCAAAAGTTGACAGACAAATACATTCAAGAAATTGATGCTATGCTGGTTGAGAAAGAAAAAGATTTGATGGAAATTTAGAAAATAGCGGTAAGAGATTTGCCGTACTAATGAAATAGGGAGTTTACCGTAAGGGTAAATTCCCTATTTCATTGATCGCATTTTGTATTTGACTTAGTTTCATTTGTTTCTTTGTCTCTGCGCCAAAGAAACTGATTTGTCCCGTGGTCCATTTCGAATAAACAGCTTTAATCCCTAGAGCTAGACCTACTGATACTACCGCTAGAAAAATATTTAATGCAAGTGCATGCCAATTTTCATGGTGGCTCATTATTACATCTTGACTATGCAAACGGGCATGCATTTTCTTCTTAAGAGCGGTGAATTTTTTTTCATCAGGAAGATTTTCCCCTTGTTGCGCAATAAAGTAATTCATATCCTGTTTTAATTGACCAGCTAATTTTGCTATCGTCTCCTTCTCTTTTGAGGGTAATGTGGCACCGAATTGCTCTAAAGCTTCAATTTTCTGATACACTGTCTTAAGTTTATTTTTATATTCTGGCTTTTTCTCTAGCTTATTTAAAGTTTCCTGGGCTACTATTTCATAATTGATATCTACTGATTTATCATCCAATAACTCAGCTTGTAATTGATATATCATTGTACGAAAATGGGTTCCAGGGTGCTTTTGTATGCCTTTATCCAACAAATTCAATAACTTTTCATGCGCTTCTTTTTGGACAGACCATTGTGTCAAATTATTAATTTCACTTTTTACTTCATTGAGAAAGTTGGAGCGCTCTTGCTTATCTTTTGACCAAAAAAAATCTTTTACTTTATAGCGTAATGCACGTTCTTTATCATATTGTGTTAATAAAGGGATAAAAAAAGTATTACACAAGGTTGAATATCTTTGGGCTTGTTCTTTGGCTTGTTCTTTGGCTTGTTCCTGAGCTATGTAGGAGGCAGGAAGCCAATCCAACCTGCCAATTGCACCAGCATACTCATAAATACTAATTGCTTGCATTCCTTCTTCTAAGGAAGCGCCAGCGTTTAATAGTAAATTGAATACTTCATGGTGTCCAAAAGATAAAGCCGCATGCAATGGGCTAAAACCCTCAAACATTTCTCCGATTTTTTTCTTTGAAAATAAGGCTTGCAGTTCTGTTTCACGATTAATTTTTTGAGCTTCCCCTATTAATGTTACAACATCTTGTATTATGGATTTTTGAATGTTTGCTTGCTGAGAAATTAGGAAGTTAACCATTTTCAAGTAACCCTTGTATGCCGCAACATAAAGAGGAGTCGCACCACAAGGAAGAGCTATATCAAGATCTGTTTTCTTCTCTAATGATGCAACCATCATTTCTACAATTTCATCATGGCCCTTTTCTGCAGCAACCAAAAGTGGTGTGCGGCCATCGCTACGTACTGGGAGAATGTTCCCGTGAGATGTCTTTAACTCATCAAGGAGTAAACGGACAATTGGTAGATGTCCTTTGCTGCATGCAGTGTATAATGCTGTATCTCCGTTTTCTTGCAATAAATTTAAATTAGCTTTTTGCTCTCGCAAGGCGGGAAGTAACTCTTTGACGATCTCTGTATAGCCATTTTGTGCGGCTAAATAAAACGCTGTAACTTTTATCTTGGAATGGTATTGATTTAAATCGACTTTAGCTGTCTGCAATATGGGTAATATTTCTCTAATTACTTCAAGATGACCTAGTTCCGAAGCCCAAAAAAGTAGCCTCAATCCTTCTTTTTGTAATTGGGGATGATTGGGATCTTGGGCTTTAAGAGCAGCGATTA
>CAZTYT010000189.1:0-4539 GCA_964618245.1 uncultured Legionella sp.
GTGCAATCTATTTGGTTCTAGTTTGCTTATTGCCTCAGATTTTAATGTATACGTGGCATGTCCCTTTTTATTTTGGAGGAACATCGTTGCTGATTATCGTGGTTGTTATTATGGATTTTGTAGCTCAGATACAAGCTCATTTAATGACACAGCAATATGACTCTTTAATGAAAAAGGCTAATTTTAAAGGTACAAAACTACCTGGTCTATTGTGATCTTTATCGGAGTTAGGAATGAAAGTAAGAGCATCTGTAAAGCGAATTTGTCGCAATTGCAAAATTATTAAAAGAAGTGGCATTATACGAGTAATTTGTAAAGATGCACGACATAAACAAAAACAAGGTTAACCTTGATTTAATTTTATAAAAATAGTATTCTTCTGTCCCTTTCGACAGAACAAAATAACGTTCGGAGAAGTGAATGGCTCGTATTGCAGGAGTAAACATACCAGATCACAAACATGTTTGGGTCGCTTTAACAGCTATATATGGTATTGGTAGAACTACATCCTTAAATTTATGTTCAACAGTTGGTATTGAACCTTCCACAAAGGTTTCAGCTTTGTCAGATGCTCAATTAGAGTCTTTGCGAAATGAAATTGCAAAAATTACTGTAGAAGGTGATTTGCGTCGTGTAGTGACAATGAACATTAAGCGCCTTATGGATCTGGGATGTTATCGTGGGTTGAGACATAGAAGAGGCTTGCCCTTGCGAGGACAACGTACAAAAACTAATGCCCGTACTCGAAAAGGTCGTAGAAAAGGCACTACTAATTGATTTTTCATGTAGGAAAGTAAGATGGCAATAACTAAGTCAAAGCAACAGAAAGTACGCAAAAAGGCAAAGCGTGTCGTATCAGATGGTATTGTTCACGTGCATGCTTCTTTTAACAATACTATTGTTACCTTTACTGATAGACAAGGTAATGCGTTATGTTGGGCAACCTCTGGTGGTTCTGGTTTTAGAGGTTCAAGAAAAAGTACTCCATATGCTGCGCAAGTAGCAACTGAACGTGCAGCTGCTGTTGCAAAAGAATATGGTATGAAATCTGTGGCTGTATTTGTTCATGGCCCTGGTCCTGGTAGAGAGTCCACAATTCGTGAATTAATATCACAGGATTTTAAAATTGTTGAAATAACCGATGTTACTGGTATACCTCATAATGGGTGTAAACCACCTAAAAAACGTCGTGTATAAGACTCAGGAGTAATTAATGGCTAGATATCTTGGTCCAAAGTGTAAGCTGTCACGTCGTGAAGGTTGTGATTTATTACTGAAAAGTGGTGTTCGTGATCATAAGTCCAAATGTAAATCTGAAAAGTTACCTGGACAACATGGTGATAAGAAGCCACGTTTAAGTGGTTATGGAATTCAGCTTAGAGAGAAGCAAAAAATTAGAAGGTTGTATGGCGTTCTCGAAAAGCAGTTCCGTGGCTATTATAAAATGGCTGCTCGTATGAAAGGAGCTACTGGTGAAAACCTGATGTCGCTTCTGGAAAGACGACTGGATAATGTTGTTTATCGTATGGGTTTTGCAAGTACACGTGCTGAAGCGAGACAACTAGTAGCGCATAAAGCTATACTTGTTAACGATAAAGTAGTTAATGTACCATCTTGTTTGGTTAATCCTGGAGATGTTATTACTGTTCGTCAAAAAGCAAAAGGTCAAGCACGTATTCAGGCCACTTTAGCCTTGTCTGAACAACGAGCTCCATGCGATTGGATTACTGTAGATGCTTCTGCATTTAAAGGAACATTTTCTACAGCGCCAACGTTAACTGACTTATCTTCAGACTACAACGTAAATCTTGTTGTAGAACTTTACTCTAAGTAAGCTCGGAGAGATAGCTGAATGTATACTGAAATCAATGAAATGCTGACACCTAATGTTCTTAAGGTCCAGGCAGAATCGCCTTATAAAGCTAGAATAGTTTTAGAGCCTTTGGAGCGTGGCTTTGGTCATACCCTCGGCAATGCTTTGAGACGTATATTGCTGTCATCTATGCCCGGAAGTGCAATTACTGAAGTTTCAATAGAAAATGTTTTACATGAGTACAGCACTATTGAAGGCGTACAGGAAGATGTTGTTGATCTGTTGCTTAATCTTAAGTTGGTAGCAACTAAATTAACTACGGGCGCAGAAACGATTGTTACGCTAAATAAGCAAGGTCCTTGTCAAGTTACTGCAGGTGATATTCAACTGACCCATGGTGTTGAGGTAGTCAACCCTGAGCTTGTTATTGCTAATTTGAACGAAAAGGGCAAATTAAATATGACAATGAAAGTTGAAAGAGGAATTGGATTCCATAGTACTGATTCCTTCATTAGACATTTTGATGATGAAGTGGAAAAGAAATCAGTTGGTAAACTTAAAATTGATAATAGTTTCTCTCCTGTTAAGAAAGTAGCTTACTATGTTGACAGTGCTCGTGTTGAAAATCGCACTGACTTAGATAAGTTAACCATCGAATTAGAAACTAATGGAACGATTGATGCTGAAGAAGCTATCCGTATTTCAGCTAGTATTCTTCAAAGACAACTTCATGCTTTTGTTGATATGAAGTTTGAGGAATCTCGTTCTGATCAAAAAGAGCGTAATGACTTTGATCCAATTTTACTACGTTCTGTGGATGATCTAGAGTTAACAGTTCGTTCTGCTAATTGTTTAAAAGCAGAAAATATTCATTATATAGGCGATTTAGTACAACGTACTGAAAATGAATTATTAAAGACTCCTAATCTTGGTAAGAAATCTCTAACTGAAATTAAGGATGTTTTAGCTTCACGTTCATTATCGCTGGGTATGAAACTTGAGAATTGGCCGCCAGCAAGTCTTGGCGAGTAATAGTTAGGAGTTTTTTGTTATGCGTCATCGTAATTCTGGCCGTAGTTTTGGCCGTACAAGTAGTCATCGTAAGGCGATGTTCTCTAATATGTGCTGCTCGTTAATTGAGCACGAAATTATTAAAACAACTCTGCCTAAGGCAAAGGATCTACGTCGTTATATCGAGCCTTTAATTACCGTAAGCAAGGTTGATTCAGTAGCTACGCGTCGCCATGTTTTTGATATTTTACGTTCAAAAACAGCTGTAGGTAAATTGTTTACAAAATTAGGCCCGCGTTTTGAAAAGCGTCCTGGCGGATATATCCGTATTATTAAATGCGGTTACAGAGACGGTGACAATGCTCCTATGGCAATCGTTGAGTTGTTAGATAGACCAGTTACTGATTCAGAAGAGTAACAACGATTTATCATTTAAAACCCGCTTCAGGCGGGTTTTTTTATTTGTTTTTTACTGGTTCATTGGTGACGGATGGCGCAAGATATAAACTCTATCTTATTTAAAATTTTTTTGTAAAAATTGCTTTGCTTGCTTAAATGTCAAAGTATTCATATCTGCAAGTGATTGTCGTAATACAGACGTAGCATATAATATTAAATCTGTCGGTGTATTTAATGCATACTGGCCTTGCTTGCGCCCTTCGTACCACTCCTTAAATGTCGGTACCTGAGTATTTTCATCAAGTATCATCATTCCTGCATTGTAAGCATGCTGGAAAAAATGAATAACATGATAACAATAGGAAACTTGTTTCATTAAATAGAACTTGGATAATTCGTATGTATTTGCAGCTCTACCGAGATAGCGGTGTAAAAATTCAATTTCTTCCTCATTGCTAAAACAATGTTGCTGACAAGTGGTTGCCAAATCAAAATAAGGATCTTCTCGTCCTGCTGCTTCAAAATCAATTAGATAAATTTGTTGACCATCAAATAAGATATTCTCACTGTTAAGATCATTATGACAAGAGGCCAATTGTCTATGTTTAGCTAAAATAAGCATTATATTCTGTATGGCTTTACAATAATTCATTAACTCCTGAGATGGCGTTACCTGAATTAGTTCTTCAATAAAATCATGCATATAAGGAAAAACCACATAAAAGGGATCGGGTATCTCTTCGCTATAATGAAGCTTATTTAGCATGAGGGGCATTTGTGCAAGAATAATATCTTTATTGACTGGTAAGTGCTGGATATAGTCCGTAATGATAATGCCTTCTTCTGCATTAGCATAATGGCAGCGTGGAGCAATTTTTAATTTTCCGCCGTATTGTGCACAAACAACTTGAATCGTTCGATCCTCTAAGGCTTCATTTAATCCCATTAAACGTAATACATAATAGTGTCCGTGGGCTTTAAATTTTAAAATTTGAGCTCCTGACCCACCACCTGTTAATAAGCTTATTTCCTCAAGATTAGTTGTTTTCAAGCTTTTTTCTATTGCTTTGGATACGCTTTTGATTCGTGATTCTTCGATGCAGATATTCATTAAAACGAGATTTTGAGGAATTAACTGATTTAATTATACCATGTTTCTCTTATGTATAAAATTAGTGAGTCCTTGATTTGATTATATATTGCGCTATATATATTATAATTAAACATAATCGGCTCTTGGAAGAAATAATATGAAACTAAAAGTAGTTTTAGTTGGTATTGCAGGATGTGGTAAGACACAGCTTTTTAAAAGATTT
>CAZTYT010000190.1:0-4536 GCA_964618245.1 uncultured Legionella sp.
AAATAACAAACCCAGCTAAGTTTGGGCTAAGATATAGCCATGCTTGAGACAAAGCGCACCAATATTGCACGGCAAAGTGTATTAAAGCCCAAACGTATCATCAATAATAGGCATATCCTCAATTAATAGTGATTCGTTGGAAAGTTGCACCAACCCATCTGTCTTTGCAGTAACGTCAGCCTGAAAAAGCGAATCACGAAACATCATTTGTGCTTGCATATAAAACACACCATCACCAGCATCATTCGCATGAAATGCAACTGGACGAATCAGCTTACCTATCGCATTTTTGGCAGCCATAGGTGGCTCTTCGCGCCACGATATGTCATCCACAGTTTCCACAATTATAAAGCGTCCGTGACGCCCTCGCACGAAAGTAAAGAAAAACCGTACATAATCCTTAACTGTATCGCGTGTTAAATGAAGTGTAGGCTGCCCTTCAGCGTTATTTTTTCTATTAAGGGCATAAATGGGACCATTAGTAAAGTCGAGGACAATAAAATCATCTCCATTCGTTAACAAGTATCGTCTTGCCGCAGGGTTCCGATAATGGTCCGTCATATCATAAAACCTATACCCTGGATAAAACGACAAGTCCCTTGCCATCACCGTCGTTTGGTCTGGGTTAAACGAAACTCCGTCAAATGCCCTTTTTGTTTGAGCAACAACTTCCTCGACTTCAAGTCGATCTAATTTAACGTAAGCATCTTGAAACATGTTATATCCTTTTAAAAATTATCAGCACTGCTCGATGACAACAGAATGGTAGTTTAAAAGCTCTATCTTTTCAAGTTGTCCGTATAATTGAAGTAAATGATTCTAGTTTAACTTACCACATATAACTTCTGCCTCCTCTAAGCTCAATTTTAAAACCTCAAGTGCTACTTTGTATGAGAAGTTTTGACGCCCAAATATGATCTAATTGAAATTTTAGCGGACCGTAATCCGCATTTATATATTAAGGACATAAAAAAGTTAGTTGATACTTTTTTTGATTCAATTTCTGAGGCTTTGGCACGAGGTGACCGTGTGGAGCTACGTGGCTTTGGAAGCTTTTCAGTTAAAAGGAGAACGTCCCGTACTGCTCGTAATCCCAAGACCGGGCAATCTGTAGAGGTGGCGGACAAATTCCATCCTTTTTTTAAAACTGGCAAAGAACTTAAAATACAGTTGAATTTAACCCAAGATAGTATTATGGATGAGTAATAAATAGGGGCATGTGTTTTTGCCTACCCTTTCCATCAATCAATCTTTACATTAAAAATTATGGCCTCGCTCTTTAAAACATTTATCACGTGTCTTTTTGTTGTAGCAATGTTATGGGTATTACTTACGAATGCTCAGGAGGTTCATTTTACGCTTCCTCCGTTTTTTGAACAAAATGGGCTTTCGTTAGCGCTGATTATTTTTGGATCGGTTATTACAGGCTTTATGTGGGGAGCCTTGATTGTTTGGCTTAATGGGTCGGAAATGCGGCAGCAATACCGTAAGGCTAAACAAAAGTTAAAAAATATGCCCGTTGATGCGGTTTAAACGTTTTTGTACGCTTAATTGTCTTGGAAGGACTTTTGGTAAAATTAAAATTCTGCTATGCTCCTCGGATATTGATTCCTTTATGTGTGAATATAATCCTTGAAAATAAGACAATGCTTATGAGTACGCGCTCAGCTTCTAAACAAGAAATAGTCATGAATTTTACGTCTGCTCCTTCAGTTGAGGATCTTGAAGGGTTATCTCGTCAGATTTTGTCCGCTCTTCCTTATGAGATGGAAGGAAGATGCGAGAATTTAGAGCTTATTATTGAAGAATTTCCAGATATGGTAGTAGAGCAAGATATGGAATTGGCCTCACCATACGAGCTTTTAGCACTTTACCATTCTGGGCGAGAGATATCCCCTGGAGTTGAGAAAAAAACAGCGCCTGATATACCCTCGTTAACTGTCTATCGCCGACCGATTCTTGATTTGTGGTGTGAAATAGGAGAAGATTTGGAGCAATTGCTTCGTGCTGTAGTGATAGAAGAATTGGCCAGAGTATTTGAGTTTTCAGATAAAGAGGTAAGTGAGATGCTTCGGCGCTATGATCGTACTATGGTGTAATGTATATTTTTTGAAAGTGAGAAAGTTATGAATTTTAACAAGGACGATATTAAAAAACTTGAAACCTACTTACAAAGGAAATTTGGCAACAAATCTATTACCATACGTGAACGTAAGGTGTCCGATTCCGTTGAGGTGTATCTAAGTGGTGAAGCTATAGGTACTATTTACAAGGACGATGACGAAGGCGAGATTTCCTTTGATTTTAATATGTCGATACTTGATATTGATTTAGAGGAGTAGTTTCCAAAAATAAAAAATGCTTTGCTTTGTATGTTTATTTTGCCTTGGCAATGCGTTTTGAGTTAAACTATAAGTAAGGGCCCTAAGCTTTTAGTGTTAAATTATGGAGATAGCATGAGATTTATAAAACTCCTTAAAAATAGTTTTTTATCTAGTTTAATATGTAGTTTGTTGGTGTTTTCATTTCCGGCGAAATCCGCAATTGACGCTGCTTGCGATCCTGGTTTTCTGGCTTCTTTAAAAGTTAGGGCATGGATGGAAGCTCAACGCGAAGTAATGAATAATCAAAAAATGATTTGGAAGCCGGATAGCGTTTTAGCCTTAGGGTGTTATGCAACATGGCTAGATGTGATGGGAGATTCCTTCACCAAAGATAGCGGGCAAGGGTTAGTGAAAACCTTAGAGCAAGCTCAAAAGTATTTGGAGGCATCCTTTAATCATGGTTTAGGCGGTGGCAGCTTAGGATTTACAACGCCACCTCTGCCCACAGATTGTAGTAATATGGACAAATTATGGATGGCAGCAAAATGTAAAAACCTTGAGCTTAATGATTTTATGAGTATTAATGAGCTGGGGCTGCCAGGTGCCACGGATGTTAGGCAGTTTCCGAAAGCATGCACAGGAATGGGAAATATCTGGGCAACCGGCGCCTCCATTATGTCTACTGCTGGTCTTGGTTTAGGATATGATAAAATGGAGCTCTTTACTAGTATAACAGGATCTAAATCAGAAAATAATGGCTCTTGTACAACTACAAAATTGCTTGGTGGAACATATTGTAATAATGCTGGCTGCGCTGTTGATGCTGGCACTTGCAAATAAGCCTCAGGATAATCCATATTTTTTCAGTATATTAGCTTTTATTTAAAGTCTTTGTGGCGAAATGTAAGGGTTACACCCCTTACCGAATTGTAGAATTTTTGCAATGGAAGCAGAAAAGCCTCAAAAAAACTCTAAAAAAAGCATTCCCAAGATAAAAAAGCCAATGGAGCGTAGCGTAAAAAACCGCATTGGCTTCTATGTGATTTTGGTCAATGGAATGATTATGATGTTTGTGGCATTCATTGTTGCAAACTTATTTGTCCAGCAGATTTTAACTGAAGAAAATGAACGAGCACGGGTTGCGGCAACAAAAGTTATCCAGTCTGATTTTCAAAAACTAGAGAATGATTTAAACATTTTATCTATTTTGCTTGGCGCATCAGGTGCGAATGAAAGTGTAACTGATGAGATAAAAAGGATATCAAATTTTCCACCTTTGGCTAAAAGCTTAGATGAGGGAATTTTGTATGGTGTGTACTATATTGATAGTAAATTTTCCAAGGGTAGTTTTGCTCAAATATACCAGCATCAGTTTAGTGCAAGTTCATTAGGCAAAGTAGTGGATCAAGGGCATAATTTACCACGAGAGGATATTTTAAATGAAGGGTTAAAGACGATTTATAAATACGCATCTTACATTGCCAGCCAAGATCATTTTATGTTTATTGTTGATAGGGATCTTATGAAGGCGCGGAGAATAAACGAGAGTCCTGAAATTTTTGCAAAAGATCTATTATGGGCAAAACCGGTTTACAATGATCGTAAGGTACTTGAAGGGTATATATTTGCTATAGTTAATGCTAGTCATCAAGGCTTGTTTTCTGAACTAGCGGAATTTAAAAATATTGCCAATTTTTCTGTAATCAATAAAGATTCTGGTGTCGTATTATATAGTTGGAAAAATAAAGATCTCGCGCCGGCAGGAACTGGTGGGATTCCAGTTATGATGTTGGAAATAAAAATGGCCAATACCACAAGCATCATAACTGGGAATTTGGTATCAACACAGCAGCGCGATTTACTGATTTTTATGCCCTGGGCAGCTTTGGCATTTATAGGTGGCATTGTGGGGTTGATCTTGTTGCATCTTACCAGATCTGAAAAAAATGCGACCTCATTGGCTAAGGTCAATTTGATGTTGGAGCATAAAAATCTCCAATTGGGTAACGAAATTCATGAACGTGAACGCCTGAATAATGTTCTAAGAAAGGCGGAGCGAGAGAATAAAGCCATTATTAATGCTATTTCAGATGTTATCTTTGAGATAAGTTTAAACGGCACAATTTTATTTCTTAATGAAGCTTGGTTCAAAATCACAGGGCTTGCAGTACAGCAAGTCTTGGGAGCTAATTTGTTTGACTACCTTCACCCT
>CAZTYT010000191.1:0-4530 GCA_964618245.1 uncultured Legionella sp.
CTTTTGCCGAAGAAATGAAAACTGTACTTGAGGTACTAAAAGGTCTTTTTAATCCTGGTTCTTCTAGCTATTTCATCGAGGTGCTAAGATGACTGTGATTCCTATTCCTGCTTTTACAGATAATTATATTTGGGCAATTCCTGATAATGCGGTGTTTGATTGTGTCGATCCTGGCGAGGCAGAGCCTGTATTGCACTTTGCCAAAACAAATCAATTGAAACTCCGCTCCATTTTATTAACCCATCATCATCATGACCATATTGGTGGAGTAAGTGAATTATTAACTCATTATCCTTCATGTCAGATTTATGGCCCTGATGATTCACGCATTCCCTGGATTAATCATCCGGTAAAAGAACATCAACAGTTATCTATAGGACAGCATTCTTTTCAAATTTTATATAATCCTGGACATACATCGACCCATATTAGTTACTATGAACCTCAAAAGGGCTGGTTATTTTGTGGGGATACCCTTTTTTCTGCAGGGTGTGGTCGGGTTTTTGATGGGACAATGGCTCAATTATATCAATCCATGCAGCTATTCAAGACCTTGCCTCCACAAACCAAAGTATTTTGCGCCCATGAATACACTCGGCAAAATTTGCGTTTTGCCCAAACCGTCGAACCCCATAATCCAGCCATTAGCAATTATCTACATCAGCTCCAGAACCAAAAAGCACAGTGCACTTTGCCTTCTACTCTTGATAAAGAGCTGCAAATTAATCCCTTTTTACGAACTGATAGTCCTGAGGTACAGACTTATGCTCGTCTTCATGGAGCACATTCGAACGATCCTTTTGATGTATTTCAGATAATTCGCCTAGAAAAGAATAAATTTTAACCAAAGAGAATTAGCTTCAATCTCAATGAATTTGTTGAAAACAAAAAAGATTTGCTCCTGAGATAAATTTTAGTAAACTAAACAACCAGATATGGCAAAGGTAAATACTATTGAAATTTAAAATAATAAAAAAAATTTTATGTTGTATTTTATTTTTTTGTGGAATTTCGAATTTTTCAAACGCTTATACCGCCCCAGATGTTTGGCAAGTACTGCGTAGCGAATTCAAGTTGAATCATGATACTTCTCGCGCTGAAGTTCAGGAACAAATTCGTTGGATTACTGATCACCCAAGTTACTTTCAAAGAGTATGCCGTCAATCAGAACCTTATATCTACCACATACTTGGCGAAATAAGAAAACGAAAACTACCTGGTGAGTTAGCACTAATTCCTATGTTAGAAAGTGCTTATGACCCCTTTGCCTATTCTGGTGTTGGCGCAGCAGGTTTGTGGCAATTAATGCCCCGAACTGGTTCTGATCTGGGATTAAAACAAGATTGGTGGTTTGATGGAAGACGCAGCATAAGGCCATCTACTGATGCTGCGCTTAAGTATTTAGACTATCTAAGTAAGTTTTTTGCAGGTGATTGGCTATTGGCAATTGCTGCTTATGATTCAGGAGAAGGCACCGTTTCACGAGCGATAAAAGCAACTGGCCGCGCGCATGTAAGCTTTTGGGAATTAAGCGCGCCAAGAGAAACCCAAATTTATGTTCCTCGCTTACTTGCTTTGGCAGAAATTCTTAATAATCCCGAGCGCTATAAGCTTTCAGTTCCTGAAATTCCCTATTTACCCTACTTCGAAGAAGTTAACATCGGTAGCCAAATCGACTTAAGCCATGCTGCTAAATTAGCAGGGATTAGCTATAAAGAGCTCATCAAATTAAATCCGGGTTTTAATCGCTGGACTACCGCTCCTTACAAACCATTTAAATTGTTAATACCGACAGAAAAAGTTCAACAATTTAATTTGAATTTAGCTAATTTTCCTGAAGATAAGCGCGTTAGCTGGACTAGACACGAAGTTAAACAAGGTGATAATTTGGATAATATTGCTAACCGTTATCACACCACCGTAAATTTAATCAAGCAGTTAAACCAATTAACCTCAAATCAAGTAAAGCCTAATCAAGCCATTCTAATTCCTAGCACTAAAAATGCTCCCATTATTGCTCCCAAAGAAATCGCCATAGCAAAAACTACCCCTTATGAGAATAATAAGCCTGGATCACTACCAAATAAAATTAATGAATCCTCCAATCGTAGAGTAATTCATATTGTGCAAGCGACTGATAGCTACATTCGCCTGGAACACCTTTATGGGGTAACTACAAAGGAAATTCAAAGCTGGAACAAGTTATCAGTTAACCAGCGACTACGTACAGGACAACAATTAATTATCTGGAAGAAAATTAGTCCACCAAAACAATATATTGTTCGCAGAGGTGATACATTAACAATAATCGCACGCCAAAACCGCACTCAAATCAATAAGTTACTTGTTTTAAACCCTGGTTTGCAATGGAATGCTCCTTTGCATCAGGGACAACGAATCAGAGTTGGGTAATTGCTTTGAATTATAAGTAATTTCAGCTTTTTTATCGGTAACATTTTTATTTCGGTATGAACCTTGCAGGGGTGTGCAAAACTTGTGTTATACTGAAAGTAACCTATTTATTTATTAATGAATATGAAATTACTATTTGATTTTTTCCCCATTGTTTTATTTTTTATTGTATTTAAGTTTTTCGGTATCTATACAGCTACAGCAGTAGCGATGGTTGCTTCTTTAAGCCAAGTTGCCTTTTATCGTTTAAAATTCCAACATTATGAAAAAATGCACCTGGTTAGCCTGGTCATCATCATGGTGCTAGGTGGCGCAACTCTTTTTTTCCATAATCCATGGTTTATTAAGTGGAAACCAACAGGAATTTATTGGCTATCTGCCTTAGTCTTTTTCAGTTCAAGCTATATAGGTAGTAAACCACTTATTCAAAAAATGATGGAAGCCAATGTTACTCTGCCTTCTAAAATATGGCATCGACTTAATTCAGCCTGGGCTTTTTTCTTTGTGTTGATGGGTGCAGTCAATATTTATGTAGCATACCACTATGATACCAATGCATGGGTTAATTTTAAACTGTTTGGCGGTGTTGGATTCACATTGCTGTTTGTGTTAATTCAAGCTTTTTATCTCACCAAACACATGGATGAAACTGGCCTTGAGAAACAGTAGGAGCGATCAAACATGAGACTCTTGTTAGTTGAAGATGATGAGTTGCTTGGGGATGCTGTCAAAACAGGATTAACCCAGTTTGACTATATTGTTGACTGGCTAAAAGATGGAGAGGCTGCTCGTGCTGCTTTAAAATCAGAATCTTTTGAATTAATTATTCTTGATTTAGGTTTACCAAAACTATCTGGGTTAGCCCTTCTACAATATATTCGTCAGGAAGGAAACCCTACTCCCGTCATTATTTTAACAGCAAGAGAATCAGTTGAAGATAGGGTCAAGGGCTTAGATAGTGGTGCGGATGATTACTTAATTAAGCCTTTTGATTTAAATGAGCTCAGCGCAAGGATTCGTGCTTTGGTCAGACGTTCTCAAGGCCGTGCTGATGCTACCCTGCAATATAAAAATATTACTCTCGATCCTGCTGCTCATTCTGTATTTGTCGATGGCGTACTGGTTAATGTGCCGCGACGTGAGTTTGCCTTGTTACAAAAACTGCTGGAAAACAGTGGGCAAGTTCTTTCTCGAGAACAGTTAATGCAAAGTATCTATGGGTGGGAAGAAGATGTGGACAGCAATGCGCTTGAAGTTCACATTCATAATCTGCGTAAAAAACTTAATGCCAATTTTATCCGCACTATTCGGGGTGTTGGTTATATGGCTGAAAAAAATGATGGCAATGTTACATCGTGAAATCTTCTATTCGAAAATTTCTCTTGTTCAACTTATTGTTGGCAATTACCATTACCACCACCTTAACGGCTATCGGTAACTATTATCTTGATCAAAAAGATATTCAGGATCACCTGGATACTTTAATGGCTGTTTCTGCCTTATCCTATCAGGCCTTGCTTAGTGATGATGTGCAACGACGTCCATTAACGAAAATTCAGGATGCTTTAGAAACAATTCCACAGAAAATGGATGCCTTATATCAGAAACGGTTCCTTAATGAAGAACCACCTGAAAATTATATGGATAAATTTAATTTTCAGGTATGGACCAATGGCGGAAAATTATTATTACACTCCGCCAGCGCCCCCAAAATTCCGCTAGCCTCAGAAGTGGACGGTTTTAGCGATAAAAAAATTTCTGAGCAAGACTGGCGTGTTTTTACAACCTATAATGCTAAAGCAGGGGTTCGCACTGTGCTTGCAGAGCGTTACGATACCCGAAATGAATTAGGCCATAAGATAGCCCAAGATGATCTTTACATTATGTTATTGACCTTTCCTCTTTCTGGGTTATTGATTTGGATTATCATTGGTCGAGGATTAGATAGCCTGGATAAAGTAGCAGAAGAAGTCGCAAACCGCGCACCTAGCCACTTAGAGCCTGTGGATCTTGAGGAAGTACCGGAAGAGATAAAACCAGTTATTGATGAATTAAATAAATTGTTTTTCCGCTTGAAAGAAGGTTTTGAGCGTGAAAAACGCTTTGCGGCGGATGCGG
>CAZTYT010000192.1:0-4530 GCA_964618245.1 uncultured Legionella sp.
GGTGAAAAAGATAGTTATCCTGAAAATTTACTAAACCATGCGAACGAACTTTACTTTATTGCTGGTGATGGTTTCGATAGGCAATTGTGGAAAAGCAATGGTACTCCACAAGGGACACAAAAGGTTTTACTAAATGATTTAGAAAGTGGAGAAAGCATAAGAAGAATAATAGAAGCGAACGAGAACTTATTTTATATTTTCACAAGTTTTGGGAAAATAATAAAATATTCATCTGATGAAATAGTAAATGTTGAAAAAGAGATTAAAGAATCTATTTCTTATTTTCCCAATCCTGTCAGTAATTTGTTGACCCTAAATCTAGGTGAGATAAACGAAGGCAATCTCAAAGTAATTGATCTGTCGGGGAAAAAAATGATCGAATCCCAAGTGAAGAAAGGAATACAGACAATAGATGTAAGAAAATTGCCATCAGGGCTCTATACTTTTATTATCGATCATGCAAATGGTAGTAATTCTTTCAGAATTATTGTTCAACATTAATAGCTAGTTGTTTAGTTGCGAATGGGCCATTTTTTAATAGATGGCCTTTTTTGAAACTATCATCTTTACCCTAATTACTACTTTAATTTCTAGTTAATCAACACTTCAAAATATTTTCTACAACAGTCTATTTTAACTTGAATATGAAGTAGCATCTATACTAATAGCCGAGTAAGATTTTATATAGGGTATAAAATTAACTATAGTATTTGTATCAAATACACTCAACCGGTATTAGGTTGTGAAGTCTTTTGCCTGACACTTTAAAGATACTTTGTCGATTTATGAGGCATTGATATTCGATCATCAGAACTAACACTTTATCAAACAAAAACATAATTACAATAACTAAAGAATCAAATGCAAGGAAAAGATTAGTGATGTGTACACATTTGTTGCAAAAGTTAACCAACAAATGCATATGTATCTCAAACCATTACCCGGCATAAAACTTTATCTTCTTCTAATATTTCTTATTCTTTTTTTAAGTGTAAATAATAGTATAGCACAGAAGGGGTTTGAATCTAATCCAGCAACGTCAGCTATACAACCAGATGGAAAGGTGTTAATTTTCACTAATGGAATTCCAATTTATAATTCTTCAACAGTTATACCATTGTTTAGGCTTGATGCAAATGGTTTAGTCGATCCTACATTTAATGCAGCGCAAAATATAGTACCAACAATTCGGTCAATTGCCTTTCAAGGTTCTAAAATACTGATTGGGGGATCTCAAGTAGCACCATCATCTGCATTACAGCGTTTAAACAGCGATGGGACTATCGATAATTCTTTTGCAAATGTTACATCAGATGGTAACATAAGAACGGTTTCAGTTTTATCTAATGGAAAAATTTTAATAAGTGGAGATTTTTCTGCCATTAATTCAATACAGCGAAATCGCATAGCATTATTATCTGCTGATGGAGTTCTTGATAATTCTTTTGTGCCTCCAACTTTAACTGGAAACATAAATCACCATACTGAGTTAAGCGATGGAAAAATTTTAATAGCCGGAACTTTTACTAATAAAATAGCGCGGTTAAACAATAATGGTTCAATTGATAATTCATTCGCATCATCATTCCTTCAAGATATCAATCACTTTGCAATTGATGTTGCAAACGCCAACCGTATTTTGGCAGTAGGTAGCTTTAATCACATTGCGATTTTTAATAGCAATGGTTCACAACCTGGTGCTTCAACTATGGCACCTACAAATAACACAATCAGTAAAATAGTAATAAATAATGGAAAATATTTTATTGCTGGTAGTTTTACAACTGTCGGTGGTATATCAAGTAATAGATTTGCCAAATTAAATACAGACGGCTCTTTAGATGGTTCATTTCAAATTGGAACAGGATTTAACGGTAATATCCAAAATACACCATTATTTACATCTGATAGTAAAATAATAGTAACTGGAAATTTTAGTCAATTCAATGGCACAAGCACAGGAACAGTTGCACGCCTAAATTCAAATGGCACTTTAGATAACACCTTTAATACTGCAACAGAGTTAAAAATTACCGGTATAACCTTTAACAAAATTTATGACGGAAACACAACTGCTACACCTATTGGAAACGTATCACTAAGTGGTGTACAAAGTGTAGACGTTGGCAATGTATCTTTAACAGGTACGCCTAGCGCTACCTACAGTAATAAAGACGTTAGCTTAAACAATAAGCCTATAACCATAACAGGTTATAGGCTTACAGGTTCAGCATCTTTTAAGTATTACTTAAATCCAAATACACTATTAGGCTCAATAACTCCTAAGCCTTTAACAGTCTCAGGTTTAACAGCAAATAGCAAGACATACAATGGAAATGAAGTTGCCCTATTTTCGGGCACACCGGTTCTAAATGGTGTTATTAATAATGAAGTTACCCTAAATACAAACGGTCCAATAACTGCAAAGTTTAATGACAAAAACGCTGCTAATAATAAAACAGTAACCTTTTCAGGTTATACACTAAATAACAATGCATTAGGTAATTATACCTTAAGTCAGCCAACAACTACCGCTAACATAACACCTAAAGGAGTTATCATTTCCAATGTCTTTGCCAGCGATAAAGTGTATGACGGTACAACTAACTCAGCTTTAGTAGGAATACCTTTATTAACAGGTACAATTTCAGGTGATAATGTGAGTGTAAATACAACTAATGCCAAAGCAAATTTTGATGATAAAAATGTTGGAGTATCAAAGCCTGTAACATTTTCCGGGTACACATTGCAAGGAAACGATGCAGGTAATTATTCATTTGCTCAACCTGCCTCTAAGCTTTATTCTATTACTCAAAGAGCGCTTTCTATTTCCTCTGCAATTACAACAAATAATAAAGTGTATGATGGCACTACCAACGCAAGTTTTGAAATAACCCAGCCTGTACAATTTAATGGATATATCTCCGGAGACGAGGTAGATCTAGATGATGCAAATGCGAAGGCAACCTTTGCTAACAAAAATGTGAGTGGCAACCCGATTCAGGTTGCATTTAGTGGCTTTGCAATAAAAGGAGGTGATGCTGGAAATTATACTCTTTCTCAGCCACCGAATACTAGTGCATTAATATCAGTTAGACCCATAACTATTACAGGTGTAGATGTTCAGGATAAAGAATATGATGGTACTACTTCTGCAACAATTACAGGAACACCTGTTTTAAACAATGTTGTGACCGGAGAACCTATTAGTGTTGCAGGAGTACCTATAGCTGTATTTCAAAATATTTCAGTGGCAAAAAATAAAACAGTTACTTTCTCTGGTTATACGTTAAGTTCAAACAATGCTAATTTCCCAATTACTAATTATTCTCTGACACAACCCATTGTTACTGCGGATATTAATCCTAAAACATTAACTATAACGGGCATTACAGCTAACAATAAAATTTATGATGGCAATAATACTGCAACACTTTCTGGTATAGGCATACTAAACGGAATTGTAGGCGCACAAAATGTAACTTTAAATAGTGGAGGAGTTACAGCAACTTTCCCTAACAAGAATAAAGGAATAAACTTACCAATTACGGTTAGTGGTTATACGCTGACCGGGCCAAATGCTACAAACTATACAGTTCAACAACCTAATAATCTAACTGCTAATATTACCGAAAAAGCGCTTACACTTACAGGTGTTTCAGTACTAAATAAACAATATGATGGGACTATCGATGCAACAATTACAGGCACAATAGGTTTTTCTGGCTTAGTGTCTGGAGATGATATAAAGAGAGAGGATGCAAACGCAAAAGCAACATTTGCCAACAAAAATGCAAGCGCAAATCAAATAAATGTTACTTTCTCTGGCTTTGCAATTTCTGGCACCGATGCCGGTAATTATTCCTTTACACAACCAGCAAGTACAACAGCTTTTATTTTTCCAAGACAGCTTACTATTTCAGGAATTAGTGTTCCAAATAAAGTGTATGATGGAAATAAAAATGCTATAATTTCTGGCATAGCCGCATTAAACAATGTTGTTTCCGGAGAACCTATCAGCTTAAATATTTTAAATGCTAAAGCAGAATTTGATACAAAAGATTTTGGGTTGGCAAAGCCAATTACAGTAATTGGATACAACATTATAACGGGCAATAGTGTAAGCTTTCCTACAAGCAATTATACATTATTGCAACCTACAGGGCTTAAAGCAGATATTACTAAAAAGGCACTTACGATTTCAGGGCTTAGCGCTGTGAATAAAGTATATGATGGCTCTCCAAATTTTACTTTATCTGGTATTCCTGCTTTAGTTGGAGTAGTTAGCCCAGATCAGGTATCACTAGATCCAAATTCAATTATTACTGTATCTGCAAATGATAAAAATATTGGAAATAAAACTGTGACTGTAACTGGTTATTCATTGGCAGGAGCAGAGGCTATTAACTATACAGTAACACAACCATCAGGTTTATCAGCTACTATATCGGCAAAACCCATTACGGTATCCGGCATTACTGCTAGCAACAAAATTTACGATGGTACACCAAATGCAACTTTAACTGGTAC
>CAZTYT010000193.1:0-3025 GCA_964618245.1 uncultured Legionella sp.
GTTCACGTACCGGTTTAGACAAAAATGGTTACCTCAGCGCCTTGAATGACATCGCAAGCAATTGGGATGTACAAGATGGCACGGGCGATCAACATAATGATGGCACTGCTCCAGATTTACCCTTCAATTTGAATCCTTTTACTTTTGGAATGGCAGGAGATGTAACGCCGCCAACCGTTGTGGGTGTTACCGTTCAAACTGCTAAACTCTGGACGATCCGTTTCAACGAGCCGATTGATGCTGCGCTGGCGGTGGCAGATAGTAATTATCAGATTACACAAGGTTTGACAATTGATTCTTTGCAGTATGATAGTGCAACTAATATGGTTCGACTGTACCAAAGTGGTATGATAACTGGCAGAGATTATACTTTGACAGTTACGGACATCAAAGACACGACTGGCAATACCATGATGCCTTATACTTCTGGTCGCTTAGTGTTTAATAATACCCAGCCAAAGCTATTGATTACAGAAATCATGTACAACCCACCGGCGGCAGACGCCGATTCTTTGGAGTTTTTTGAAATTATCAATGCCGGTACAACGCCCGCCGTTATTGGCGGTTTGACGGTACGCGATGTGAATCCGACCAGTGGCGCTGTAGGACAAATTAATCTGATATTGCCTACCGATACTTTAGCGCCTAATGAAATAATTCTCGTTGCACCCGATGGCGAAGGCGCAAGGAATTTTTTTAATAAAACATTCATTGATTTAGGTTTTATTGGTAACGCACTCGGCAATGGCGGTGAAGCTTTGGTCATTAAAAACAGCGAAGGCGTAGTAATTGATTCGGTGAATTATGATGACGCTGCACCCTGGCCCACTTCTCCCGACGGCGGTGGTCCTTCGCTGGAGCGCAAAACTTTGACCGGCAATTCCAGCGACGGCACAAACTGGCGAGCGTCCTCCACTTTGTTTGGAAAAGTCGGCAATCTGGATGTTTTTGCAACGCCCGGTAGCTTTACTGCTTTTCAGATCCCGTCTATTTCTTTTGCTAAAACGCATAGTGTCTTTACTGAAGGGCAGGCTACCGCAAATGTCACCGTCAACATCAGCGGCACTTCCGACCAGGATGTAAACTTCTTCGTCAAGTTAATTCCGCTCACCGCCAAAGGAATTTTGGACTACGATACAGCTATTCAGTTGGTGCGTTTCACCTTTATTCATGGCATTACCCAATCGGTAAATATTCCTTTGACTTTGCCAGATAATACACAGCCGCAGCCCGACCGTTATTTTGCCATTCAATTTGGTACGATTACAAATGGCATTGCCGGTGCGACCAAAGAACATATCGTTTACATCAAAGACAATGACCAGCCTGCCATTGTAGCCACCAAAGAAATCGAATTGGAATATGCAAATAGTTTTGCAATCGGGGATGGCGCTTCCGCGGAGATTGTGGCGTATGACAGTCTCTCCCAGCGTTTGTTTGTAGTGAATTCCATTCAAAATAAGTTGGAGATTTTAAACTTCAATGGACCCAAGAATGTAAGCAAGCGTCGCACAATTGATATGGCAAGTTTTGGAACGGGTTTGACAAGCGTGGCAGCTTACAATGGCTTAATCGCAACGGCTGTTAGCAATGCCGAGACGGCAAATGGAAAAGTCGTTTTCTTTAATTCGGACGGCGATGTGGTCAGTCAAGTAGAAGTTGGGAATCTGCCGGACATGATAACGTTCACGCCCGACGGCAAACGCGTATTAACCGCCAACGAAGGACAACCCAGCAGCGATTACACCATTGACCCAGAAGGTAGTGTGTCTGTAATTGACTTGCCCAATCGAATCGCAGATTTGAAACAAAGCGACGTTACCACCATTGATTTCAATGATTTTGATGGTGATTTAAATGAATTACTCGATTCGGGTGTGCGTATTTACGGTCCGGGCGCAACGGTTTCGGAAGATGTAGAGCCAGAATACATCACCGTTTCTGCCGATGGCAACACGGCTTGGGTGACGCTTCAAGAAAATAATGCCTTGGCAATCATTAATTTACAAAACCTAGTAGTCGAACAAATTGTACCGCTGGGTTACAAAGATTATACAGAAGCTGGCAATAGATTGGATGCTTCCGACCGTACAGACAGCATTATTTTCGCTAATTATCCCGTTTTTGGAATGTACCAGCCAGATGCGATTGCCGCTTTTCAGGTAAATGGGGAAACATTTTTGGTAACCGCCAATGAAGGCGACGCCCGCGAATACGATGCCCTGGAAGAAGAAATTGCTTTTGGCAATGCCGGATTTAAGCTTGATTCTTTGGCTTTCCCGAATGGCGCTTTGTTAAAATCGAACTTCGTTTTGGGACGTTTGAATGTTGTCAACACACTTGGCGACTTTGACAAGGATGGCGATTATGACGCGGCTTACACTTTGGGCGGTCGCTCCTTCAGTATTTTGGATAGCAATGGCAATCTGGTTTATGATAGCGGCGATAAACTCGAACGCATCACGGCTACTGATCCAATTTACAGTTCTTTATTCAATGCCAGCAACGAAAATAATACCCGCAAAAACCGCAGCGACAACAAAGGACCTGAACCGGAAGGCGTAACAACTGCTACGATTAACGAAAATGTATATGCTTTTATCGCATTGGAGCGCACGGGCGGCGTGATGGTATTTAATGTAACGAATCCTGATTCGGCAATTTTTGTACAATACGTCAACAATCGTGATTTAGGACCAAATGAAGGCGGCGACTTAGGTCCAGAGGGGATTATTTATCTCTCGCCTGCGCAAAGCCCAAACGATACGGCGATGATTGTCGTTGCGAATGAGATTAGTGGCACGCTTTCATTTTATCAAATCAGTAAAGTTGTTACATCCACAAATAATATTGCAAAAACACCCATTACGATGGTCGCTTTTCCCAATCCGGCAAACAACCAAGTTTTCCTGGAGCGCGAAGACGATTATCAGGTATTTGATTTGCAAGGTAAAATTATACAAACCATACAGAGAGAGGATGTTATAAACGTTAGCAATCTGTCAAGTGGAATGTATTTTGTAGT
>CAZTYT010000193.1:3125-4444 GCA_964618245.1 uncultured Legionella sp.
TAATTTTTCCATTTTCATATTCAAATTGAATCACTTCGCCCTGACCGGGAACGAGTTCTACCCGAATGGCGTTTTTGTCTGTAAATGGCGTGGCAATGCTTCGAAGACTACCCATGTCAACTTCAATTTTATCCGCATCGCCTTTGACTTCAAGCGTTCCCATTAGATCGCTCACATAAGTGCCGGTGTAGGCTGCAAAAGGCTGATCGAGTTGCCAGGTGCGTTTGGCGCGTTCGGCTTCACTTGCTGCAATGCGCTTGCTTACGTTCGTGCAGTGTTCCAACAATTCCTTTTTTTTCTGTTCGTATTTTTGCATGACATCAGGTTCACCGAGCCACCAATCATACGTAAATGCCGCAAATAGATTCATTACATTATCGCCCCAGTTACCTTTCATTTGTTAAAACCGTAATACCGATTTTCTCTTTTGGCAATAAAGAAATATGTGTCAAAAAACCTGGATAACCGCCAAAATGGCTCACTATATCGTGCCCTTTATAATCACCAATGCGCCAACCCAAGCCATAATGCGCACGCCCAAATTCAGCGCCTTCGCCGCCAGTTTCTTTGGTTTCGGCTAGTTTTTGATGGGTATAATCAATCATTGATTTGGGGAAAAGTTGTTTCCCTTTTAGTTTGCCATCATTGAGTTGCATTTCCAGCCATTTGGCAGCGTCGGCAGCAGTGGTGACTAAGCCTCCCGCAGATTGCATATTTTTATCGTTTTTAACGAGATACACCGATTGTACTGGTTGACCAATTAAGCCTCGATGCGGCATTGCCATATCCCATTTATTTTTTTGCACTTTCGACATATAAGCAGTGGTGTGATTCATACCCATCGGTTTGAAAATTTCCTCTGCGAGCCAATCCTGCCAGGGTTTTCCTGTGATTTTATCTACGATAATACCATATAAATTATAGCCGAAATTGGTGTATTGAAAATTGCCTCTGCCCACGCGGTTTGCTTCGGTATAATCGAGCAATTCGATCAGCTTTTTCAAATTATGATCACCGGAATAAGCAAGCCGATACGTAATAGGACCATTATCTAAGCCAGAAGTGTGGCGCAGTAAGTCGAGAATGGTAATTTTATCCGCTTCGAGTTTTGGGTCAAATTTTACTTCAGGTAAATATTTAGTAATCGGAGCATCCAATTTGATAATCCCTTTTTCATCCAAGCGCATGGCGAGTAATGCTGTAAAGGATTTGGTGCAAGAAGCGATGTAAAAATTAGTGTTTTCGTCCACCTTCGACTTTTTATCTAAATTACCATAGCCAAAACCTTTGACATAAATGGGTTTGTCATCTTTCACTAC
>CAZTYT010000194.1:0-4434 GCA_964618245.1 uncultured Legionella sp.
TTACGAAATTTATCCTGAATATCGGGCACAAGTTCACCCATTTTTAGAACAGGGGAAAACATTACTTGTGCAAGCGTATAAATTAGGGGCGCATTTTCATACTGCCCCGAACGGAGGATTTTATTACCTGTTTCAACCATTTTAATACCTTACACTAAACTTTACACTTTGGGAAGGGGTAAAATGGTATATTTACCAGTACGGGATGCAAATTTATGTTAATAAACAGTATAATATCGATTTACCCCAGGATTTGCGTGGATTTTCGAGTATAGAGACAGCGGGCATAAAATATCGATTTTGTATTTAAAAAGTAAATTTTCTTACCATAAAAACCTCCAATGCATTCTAATAAATGGATTTGGGTATATTTAAATATTAGCCATTAAATTTGTTTATTTTTAAACAAGTGATAAAATTCTTTGATTGTTAATCAGAGAAATCAATTATGGCAAAGGGTGGAAAGAGAATTGGCGCAGGGCGTCCGAAGGGTAGCAAGATAACCCGCACAGTTGAGCTGGCTGATAGAATAGCTGGGCAGGGGATTAGCCCGCTCGAATATGTAATGTCCATTATGCGTGACGAAAGACAACCTGCGGGCTTGCGTTTTGAGTGTGCTAAAGCCGCCATGCCTTATATGCACCCGCGCTATGGTAATGTGACTCAGCTCAATCAGACAAATGTGCAGATGAATAACAATCAGTTTGATATAACAGCCTTGTTAAAACGGGTTGAGGAAAAGAGTAAAGAGGCACAGCCGCCTATGGTGATTTCAAATTCCTTCATAGACGGCTAGGGGAAGAATATGGGTGTGGGCGTATAGCCCAACCACCCTATATATAGGGGATTCCAGGCATTCCAGAAAAAATATATAAAACATAGACTTATGGATGGATGGTGGACTTTATCTCTCCAGTCAGCCCATCATTCCATAAATGGCAAAAATACAGGCAACATGGCTGGATAGATAACTCTGGCTGGATGCCCATCATTCAGCAGGTAATGCCACCACGAGGCGAACATTCTTCTTTTTAGTCTTAGGTTTCGTTTCGATCAGGGAGTGTTGTTTAATCATATCATTGAGCAAATTTCTTAATGATACCTCACCCAATTTTAATTCAGTGGCAAACGCCTTTACAAACGATGCCTTTGAGTACTCATTATTTTTTTTCGCCTCTTTTTGAATCAGTGTTTTGATTGCCTCTTTATCTTTCGTCCTCTTTTCCGCTTTGCTGTCATTAAAAAATGATTCAAACAAAACCCCGTTTTCGTTTCTCTCTATGTCATATGATTTTCCAAAAGCCGTATAGTTTGTTTTCACAACATCTAAAGTGAGATGTTGATTCAATTTAGCCCTGACTTGGGGAGGTTTAACCGACAATTGCATTGCATGGCGAGCGCCGTCTAGTAATGCGGATGCACCTCTTGCAGATTCTATCCCCTTGGGTGCCTGTCCAGCGTTTTGCTTAGGTGAGTGATGCAAACAAAGTATTGTTGCGCCTGTTGCTAATCTTATTTCCTCAATGGCGATTATGAAGCGAGTCGCATCATCATTATCATTTTCCTGCCCACCCCTGAATCTAGCCCCCGTATCAACGATGATTAGCTTTACGTTATGATAGTTCTTTAACGCTTCTATAAGCTGGATTTGAACATCAGTAATGATGCATTCATTACCCTGCTTTTTCGTTAAGTATGTTTTTTTCCCAACCAGCTCCACCACATGGAAATTTTTAACTACTGCTGCTTTTTCATTATCGTTTAACTTAAGAAATTCGCATATTCTTTTAACTCTCCTATGTACCTCATTGCGATCATCTTCTGCAGAAAGATATATAACTTCTCCGATCTCCGTTACCTCAATTCCAGGTGTAAAATTTCCATTACCCGATAAAAGAGCCCTGCCACAAGCAACTGAAATGGCAAGCTGGAGTGCGAGTTGTGATTTACCCACCCCGCCCGTAGCTAGCAGGAATGCAACAATGTTCTTTGGAAGAAAGCCCTTTAATAAGAACTCCTGTTCAGGCGGTTCTTTATCAAACCAATCCATTGAGATTGCAGAATCCTGTCTTGTAAAGAGTGGCAGCAGGGGCTCCTTATTATTGTCGTTAGTTATATTTTGCCTTCCTTTATTGAGCGCACTTCGGATTGTTCCCATTGTTTCTGCTTCCGACAACCCAGTCTGCAAAGCAGTGTTACGAAAAGCGCTGATTATTTCACTTTCCGTAATACCCTTGCCAATAAACCGCGATATTTTGAGAACAGACTCATTGAGCTGGTTGTTGCGATTACCTTCAGTTGTTGATCTCAGCTTCTCAAGCTCACTCTTGAAGGCCTTTCTCTCTTTGATGTACTTTTCACCTTGCATGATATGTTGCACCTTCCCCCCAAACATCACTTGGGGTTGCTTCAAGAGCGTAAGTCAAAAGCATATTAGTTATTTTCAAATGGGATTTCGTTTAGCCAGATATATGGCTGCCCTGTGTCAGGATGGATGCTCGGTGGTAAGACTGTGTAATTTCCATCTGATAGGACTTCCATTGCACATTTGCCTTCATCATTCTTGAATTTTTCAGATTTCTCTCCGTTGTAACGATAGAATAATGTGCATCCTTTTAGACCACGCTTAATAACTTTTGTCCGCGGCAGTAAATTCAGGATTTGTTTAATAATTTCATTGTTTTCGTCATCAATATCAATTGCAATGATGTCCGACACTTTACCACATATGACGGCGATACCGGCATCAGGGTATTGTGCTGCCCATTTATTGATTTCTTCAGGTGTCGGAAGGCGTTTTTGGTATTCACTCCATTTAATATACGGGGCTTTGGAGTTTGGTTTAATGGGAATAACTGAATAGCCCTTTGCAATGTAGTCCAGTGCTAGGTCAGAAAATCTTGGGTGCTTATTTTGCATGTGCGTATAGCTCCACTGTGTGGTTCAATTTGAATTGTGTGAATATTAGCTGTTGGAGGGGTGGCGGTTTTCACTTCTCAGCTGCCGCGATTCGATCCACGATTCGATGTCACTGGAGTGCCACCCGACGCTTCTAATGGATATTCTGAGGGGCTGGGGGAAAAGTCCTCTCTTCACATAGTCATAAATGGTGGAACGGCTCAGTCCGGTGGATTGAATAACTTGTTTCAGACGTAAGATAGTGTTCATGGTGTTACCTCTTTCTGCCATTATTTGGCGTTGGTTGGTAACACTCGAATATTCACATTATTGCAGCAGATTCCAATCCTGCATGGTTCAAATAATTGTGTGATAAAATTGGACTTTGATTTTTAAGCGTTTTCTTCTCTGATTACTCTGTCATGCTCAATTTTGGCATCTTTAAGGGATTGTACTGCTGCGCGTATTTTCGATTTTGATGGGTTGCCAAATTTTTCCTGTACTTCGATGATTGCAACCTTGTCACTCTTTCCGGAGCTTTTTAACTCCTCATAGGCATATGCTAAGTCCCAGTTTGACGAATCACCGCCAACCTTTTTTGCGCCTTTTCCATTTTGTGGAATATGTTTTATCTTATAATCCCCCTCAACTTCTGAGTCAAAAAGGTCAGCAATCCAATCCATAATATAAGCTGGTATTTTTTGACCGCTTCTTAGCAAATCAGCGATTAGTTTAGGATTTTGTGGCGCTCCCTTTTTGATTGGGTCAAACGTTAGCTCTAATTTCCCATTGTTGAGAATACATGAATAGTCACTAGGCAAACCTAAGACGGTTTCTCTAAATGCCCAATCCCAAGTAAATAGATTATTTTCTTTTTCAATATCAGCCATGACCACCAGCCTTTCCAAACTTCTTTTGAATCACATTTTTCCCAGCGTTTTGGTGGACGCTATCTAAATAATCCGCGTATTCCTGCATCATTTTCTTGCGCTCAAGCAGGTACTCCGCTCGATTATAAGCAGCGCGGATTTTATCACCATCCTCATGAGCAAGCTGACGCTCAATTACGTCCGGCGGGTAGTTCTTTTCATTCAAAATAGTGCTGGCAAGCGTCCTGAAACCGTGGCCTGTCATTTTGTTTTTGTACCCCATGCGTCTGAGTCCCATGAGCACCGTTCCATTGCTTATGTGCATGGATTTGCTGGCAGGGCTGTGGAAGATGTGTTTTTTATCGCCTGTGATAGCCAGCAACTCTTTAAGTATGGTATGGGTCTGGCGTGACAGTGGCACTATGTGAGGCCGCTTCATCTTCATGCGCTCGGCTGGGATGTGCCATTCTTCTTTATCCCATTTGATTTCTTCCCACTTGGCGCCGATCAGTTCACCTGTACGCACAAACGTTAGCATAAGCAGCTTCATGGCGTAATAAGTGTAGTCTTTTTCCCGCGCTTCTATTTTGGCAATCAGTTCAGGCAATTCACTTGGGTGAATGCAAGCATGGTGCTTTTCCTGTGGACTTGGTAGAAGGTCGCGTAA
>CAZTYT010000195.1:0-4431 GCA_964618245.1 uncultured Legionella sp.
GGCAGTAGGGGGAGAGGTTCCTGGAGTCCCATCCAATATGCATGTAGCTAAAGTGCTAAATATGAGTTTTGGATTGGATAAGGCGCCAAAAGAAGAAATTGATTATTGTGATCAAGCCATGCAGGAAGCAATCTTTTTTGCTCGTAAAAAAGGAGCAGTATTAATTGCAGCAGCTGGAAATGATAACGTCTGGGAACACTTTAATGCTCCGGCGCTTTGTAATGGCGTGGTGAAAGTGGCAGCAACAGGGCCAGAAGGATTGCGTTCTTATTTTTCTAACTATGGGCCTAGTGTCACATTGGCAGCGCCTGGTGGAGATAAAAAATATGGGTTGTGGGGTGGTATTCTTTCCACCGTAAACCCTGGTGGGGGTTATTTAGGCTCTGGTTTTGATTATTATCAAGGAACCAGCATGGCTGCACCTCATGTTGCTGGTGTTGCTGGATTAGTTTTTTCAGCAAGTGATAGAGTTTTAACTCCTGAACAAATAGAACAAATACTTTATACCACTACTCACGACTTTGGTAAAAGTAGTGATCCCAATAAATCTTGTATCGGCAAGAAGCCGTGTGGGCATGGTATTCTTGATGCAGAGAACGCTGTAAAAACAGCCTTGGCTTATTATGATGTTATTTTTTCTTCTCCCCGCATAGAAAGCCTGGCCATTCGAGAGTGCGGCAAGGATGGATTAACTCCGGCCCGAAATCGTGTGAATATTAATGGGGCAATTTGGCGGCAGGTTCATTCAGGGTGTGAGGCGGCAATTAATTATCAAAATCCTCATATTGTTCAAGATAAAGAGGGAACAATTTTGGCAGTTTATGGTGCGGTTGTCTATGCGCTGGATCAAACTACTTTCAAGTCGTGTCATGTCATTGGATATGATGGAGTAGGTTGTTATTTATAAATTTATCCCAAGCTGAGTCGGCATGGTTTGCCTGACTTGGCTGCCTCCAGCCTTGTAATTGTGCTTGTAATTGCTGAGGAATGGCTTAAAATTCGCATATGCACATTATTATATTTATTTAGAGAGTTTCATGTCTGATTTTTATCAGGATTTTAATACCCGTCGTACTTTTGCCATTATTTCTCATCCGGACGCTGGTAAAACCACTGTCACTGAAAAATTGCTACTATTTGGCGGTGCAATTCAATTAGCTGGCACAGTCAAGGGACGTAAGGCCGATAGGCATGCCACTTCTGATTGGATGGAGATGGAAAAGGAGCGGGGAATTTCCATTACTACTTCCGTAATGCAGTTTGTACATAATCAACATGTGATGAATTTATTGGATACTCCCGGCCATGAGGACTTTTCTGAAGATACCTATCGTACTTTGACGGCAGTGGATTCTGCGCTCATGGTGATTGACGTGGCAAAAGGGGTGGAGGAGCGAACTGTAAAACTTATGGAAGTTTGTCGTTTGCGTGATACGCCTATCATGACTTTCATTAATAAACTAGATCGTGAAGGGCGTGAGCCTATTGATTTATTAGATGAAGTTGAGTCGGTTTTAGGGATTAAATGTGCACCAGTGACTTGGCCGGTAGGGATGGGTAAGCGCTTTAAAGGGATCTATCATCGTTATGAAGATGTGGTTTATTTGTATGAACCGGGTAAAAACGCGCAAAAACAAGAGGCGATGCAAATTAAGGGGATTAATAGCCCCCAGTTGGATGAGTTATTAGGTGAAAGTGCCCAAGAATTACGAGATGAAATCGAATTAGTAAAGGGTGCCTCCAATGAGTTTGACTTACAAGAATATTTAGCTGGAAAAATGACACCAGTTTATTTTGGCTCAGCGATTAATAATTTTGGCATTAAAGAGTTATTGGACGATTATGTCCGTTATGCCCCTGGTCCCCAACCAAGACCAACTCAAGAACGAGAAGTGTCGCCTGAAGAAGAGGCTTTTTCAGGATTTGTCTTTAAAATACAAGCCAATATGGATCCCAAACATCGAGATCGGATAGCTTTTTTAAGAATTTGTTCAGGAACTTATAAAAAAGGAATGAAGTTAAATCATTTGCGTATTGATAAAGAAATTCAAATTGCCAATGCATTAACGTTTATGGCGGGTGATCGCTCTCATACTGATATTGCTTTTGCAGGTGATATCATTGGCTTGCACAATCATGGAACTATTCGTATTGGTGATACTTTTACTCAGGGCGAGCGGCTTAAATTTACTGGAATCCCAAATTTTGCCCCAGAACTTTTTCGGTTGGTGAGATTGAAAGATCCATTAAAAAGCAAAGCCTTATTAAAAGGGCTAATTGAATTATCTGAAGAGGGCGCTACTCAGGTATTTAGGCCATTAAATAGTAATCAACTCATTCTTGGTGCAGTAGGTGTTTTACAATTTGATGTAGTGGCCCATCGCCTAAAGCATGAGTATAAAGTCGATTGTATTTATGAAGCGGTAAATATTTCTTGCGCACGTTGGGTCTATGCTGAAGATGATAAAGCAATGACAGAGTTTCGCAATAAGGCTCATGATTATTTGGCTTTAGATGGTAGTGATGCATTGATGTACCTTGCGCCAACTCGAGTCAATTTAACTATGGCTGAAGAAAGGTATCCAAAAATCAAATTTAATGCGACTCGCGAACATTGATCTTTTGTTGGGCTTTGACCCAACAAATAGATTCTATCGGCATCATGACCTTAACTTCCTTTATCTTATACTCCGAAGTAAGTCATGTTGGGCCCAAGGCTCTTAGCCTGACCGCCATGAGCCAAGACCCGACCTACAATTATTAAGTCGAAATAATGAGTATAGGAAGAAGAAGTATAATCTTTAAGCTGAGCAACTGGCTTTTACTGTATGTTGCCCCAAGTTTATAATTTCAACTTTTGCTCCAGAATCTGCAGCTATCTTAAGGTTTTCACGAGAATGGACAGTAATTTGTATTGATTGACCTGCAGATAAAGGAATATTATTTATTTTTCCTTTCTTGGCTAGTGCTGAAATCTGGAGATCATCACTTTCGTCTTGGGAAGTAATTTTGCAATTTGCTTCTACCATCCAAAACATATAGTTTGTAAAAATTTGTGGTTGATTAGGGACTAAGTCATAGTCAAAAGTAATGCCTTGTATTGGCATTAAGTTATTTTCAATAATATCAGTTGAATTGGCATTTAAAGATGCCGCCATGCATAATAAACCAAAGCTTATTTTTCTTAGCATAAATAGCTCCCAAGTAAAATTAATCCGCTAAGATACAATTTTTTTGCTTATTTGGCAAATTTATATCCAAATTAGCAAGAATATTGCTTCCTAAATGTCGTCAAAAACAGGTATTTTAAACCCCATAAAATAGCTTTAAAAACAGTTGTTGAACAGCTATTTTTAATCACTTAATTTATAAAGCTTCCAATGCTTTGGATATTGATTCGGTCATCGTTTTAGCATCTCCAAACAGCATATAAGTATTATCATGAAAGAATAGTTCATTTTCTACTCCAGCATAACCAGGCGACATGCTTCGTTTTACAAATAAAACAGTTTTAGCTTTTTCCACTTCTAAAACAGGCATGCCATAAATGGGCGAGCCAGGATCGGTTTTGGCCGCAGGGTTAGTAATGTCATTGGCGCCAATAACAAAAGCAACGTCACAACTTGCGAAATCCCGGTTAATCTCACTTTGTTCAAACACTCGATCATAGGGGATATTTGCTTCCGCAAGGAGTACATTCATATGTCCGGGCATACGCCCAGCAACAGGATGGATGGCAAAACGCACTTTAATGTCGCGTTTTCCTAAGGCATCCACCAATTCTTTAATAGCATGCTGGGCATGAGCTACTGCCATTCCATAACCTGGTATAATGATAACATCCTTGGCGTTACTCAGGATGAAGGCGGCATCTTCACCGTTCGCTTGTCTGACTGATTGGGACTCTTTGCCTCCATGTGTTTGTGAGCTACTCGCAGAGGCTTGTATTCCTCCAAAGATAACGTTAAAGATAGAGCGGTTCATCCCGACGCACATAATGTAACTTAAAATAGCCCCGCTTGCTCCAACCAACGCACCAGTAATAACCAGTAAGTCATTATTTAAGGTAAAACCAATTCCTGCAGCTGCCCAACCAGAGTAAGAGTTGAGCATTGAAATAACCACTGGCATATCAGCGCCACCAATGGGAATAATAAGGAGAATACCTAATAAAAAGGCTAATCCAGCCATAGCACTGAAGAGCATTAAGGTTTGATTGACAAAAAACAGAATCAACAAGCCCAAAATAACCAGGGCAATAAAAAGGTTAGTATAGTTTTGGCCTGAAAATTTGATTGGTATTCCAGACATAATTCCTTGTAATTTTAAAAATGCAATGACTGAGCCAGAGAAAGTAATCGCGCCAATAATTAGCCCTAAACTCATTTCAATTATACTTGCACTGGCAATGGCTCCGGGAGAACCAATATG
>CAZTYT010000196.1:0-4417 GCA_964618245.1 uncultured Legionella sp.
ACTTCCTCCACCGGGCGTCCACTTTTTTCAGCAGTTTCTACGTCTTCACGGTAGCGCTACAAATGACGCGGGCATCGGCATGGCGGGCGCTTTAGGATGTAGATTCTTAAATGCGATCGATACCGTTGATGCTATAAATACTAGGAATTTAATTGGGGAAAATCTTATAAAAATCGAAAGTATTATCCTCCCATCCTCCTATCCCCCCATTACCACTACCGTGCTATGCGATGTGGACAATCTGCTTTTTGGTTCATCAGGTGCAGCGCATATTTATGCTCGTCAAAAAGGCGCAGACGATACCGCTATTCAACAATTAGACGCTGGTTTACAGCATTTTGCAACGGTTTTAAACAATCATTTTGGACGCGACTTTTCTAATATTCCTGGCGCGGGCGCTGCCGGGGGCATGGGCGCAGGCGCAATGGCTTTTTTAAACGCGAGGCTGAAGCCTGGCATTCAAACCGTTATGGATTGGACTCATTTTGATGAAAAATTACAGGGGGTAGATTTGATTATTACCGGGGAAGGGAAGATCGATCACCAAACGCTGCGTGGCAAACTCATTAAAGGCATTACAGAAAAGGCAAAACCCCTTGGCATCCCCGTTATCGCGCTTTGCGGCACCTTGTTCGCTACCCCCGAAGACCTTGCAAAAATAGGCGTGCAAGCTGCTTTTTCCATCGTGAATCGTCCGATGTCACTGGACAAAGCTTTAACGGAAACTACCCATTTACTCGAACAAACCGCTTTCAATCTAATCAAAACCCTAAACCTCCAACTTTAAACTTTAAACCTTGAACTCCAAACTTTAACCTGTTAAGCCTTTCCTAAACAAGATGAAATTTTTAACTAAATTGCGCAGCACACGTTACTACTAAATTGTAAGTATGAAAACCGTACCACTATTGCTACTCACATTTTTAATGCTGGCTACAGCCTGTAAGCAACAACCGGAGCAAACAACAACCGTGAAGGAAACCAAGCAGACCATGTCGCCCGACGAGCGATATGGGGAATTGTTCGCTGCTGTCCAAATGGCACGGGTGTTTCCTGACGGGAAGACCTTTGTGGATTGTGAACCCAAATATCCTACTGACCAAATTCTCGAAGCTTACGAAGCACAAAAGAAGGATCCTGATTTTAATCTGGAGGATTTTGTAAAAGAAAATTTTGACCTCCCCGAACGTCCAATCACCGACTATCAGACCGACCGAAATGACTCCGCCGAAGAACACGTGGAAGAATTATGGGACGTCCTTACTCGCCAATCGGACACAATGGACGTCGGCTCGCTCATCCCTTTACCCAAGCCCTACATCGTTCCGGGTGGGCGTTTCCGCGAGATTTATTATTGGGATAGTTATTTTACCATGTTGGGTTTGCAGGTGTCAAATCGCGGCGACATTATTGAAAATATGGTGGATAACTTTGCGTATCTCATTGATTTGCTAGGTTTTATTCCAAATGGCAACCGGACCTACTACATGAGTCGCTCGCAGCCGCCCTTCTTTGCAATGATGGTGCGCGTATTGGCAGAGATGAAGGGCGACGAGGTTTACACTAAATATTTTCCGCAACTGCGCAAGGAATACGAGTTCTGGATGGAGGGCTCCGATAAGCAAATGGATACGACGCGTTGGGCGCACCGCCGCTTTGTTCAATTGGAGGAAGGGAAGCTCAACCGTTTTTGGGATGACCGCAATGTACCACGCCCCGAAAGCTACCGTGAAGACGTAGAAACTGCTGAAAAAAGTGGACGCCCGGTGGAGGAAGTCTATCGCGAATTGCGTGCAGGCGCTGAGTCTGGCTGGGATTACAGCAGCCGATGGTTTAAAGATGGGCGAACTTTGGCAACCATTCACACCACGGAAATCATTCCTGTTGACTTGAACGCTTTGCTGTACAATCTTGAAAAAACCCTGGAAAAAGCTTACACCCTCAAACAGGACACTGTGAATGCAATATTATACACGCAACGCGCCAACGCCCGCAAGCAAGCTATTATCCGCTACTGTTGGAATCCGACGAGTGGCTTTTTTGAAGACTACGACTTTGTTGCCAAGACCTTTACGGGCAAACGATCTTTGGCAGGCGCTTTTCCGCTGTTTTTTAAAATAGCCGATGACAAACAGGCTGCTGCGGTCGCCAAGTCGATTGAACGCGATTTTCTTAAACCGGGCGGTGTCGTGAGTACCCTTACCAATACCGGTCAACAATGGGACGCTCCCAATGGCTGGGCGCCTTTGCAATACATGACCATCGAAGGGCTGCGCAATTATGGACACGATGCGCTTGCCCGCGAAATCAAGCAACGTTGGGTGGCACTCAATGACAAAATCTATAAAAACACCGGCAAAATGCTCGAAAAATACAATGTGATGGACCTCACCCTGGAAGCAGGCGGCGGCGAGTACCCTGTGCAGGATGGCTTCGGATGGACAAACGGCGTGCTGCTTAAATTAATGACGGAGGATGATAATAAATAATGTGCTAATTTGCCGATGTGCTAATGTGCTAATCTCTTGTAGATCACGCCGATTTTAATTTATCAATGAAATCGGCGCGATCTGCTGGAAATATCCTAATATCTCACTATCACAACTTTTTGTCAAAAACATACGCACTGCGTTGCCATTTTCCATCTTTTAAATTCTCTACACTACCTATATATATATCCTTATCCAGTTCAAAAACCAACCGCGACTTGCCATCGGGGCGCTCGAAAACGGCGTAATTGGGCTTGACTTCGATCAACTTATACTGATACGCAAAATCCTTTTCCTCCCAGGCAATCAATCCATACGAAAAATGCCTTAGCCGCATCGTCACAGCGGTGTCCGTCTCTTCGATGGTCAGGAATTCATAAAAGACATCTTTCCCATTTTTGTGCATTTTGAATGCGCCAAGCATAGAATTGCCCACTGCAGGCGTCCAATGTTCTTCAATTTGGGCGCTGTCCCTTTCGCCATAGCGTGAACCGACAATAAATTGCAAATCAGACAAATGAAACTTGTTTTGCGCAATTATTATATTGGCAATAAAAAGGCAGATCATAGTGACAATGATACTTTTCATAATTTTTTTCTGATAAGAGACTGGAAGGAGACAAAGGAGGACAATTGGAGCTATAAAAATTTTTAAAGAAGCTTTTTACTAGTACTTGACAAAGTGTAGCAATACAAAGTGCTTATTTTTCCGTAAATCAACAGATTTTTTTATTAAAAGAGGCATATTGCTTATCCAAGCGTCAAGATTAACCCGCATTTAAAAAACATTTACCACCTGTTCAGCAGCGTTGCCCAATTGCTCAGCATCGATGCGCAGTCGCTTGTCACCGATGCTCAATTGCTCGGCATCGATGCGCAGTTGCTTGTCACCGGTGCCCAATTGCTCGGCATCGATGCGCAGTTGCTTGTCACCGATGCCCAATTGCTCGGCATTGATGCGCAGTCGCTTGTCACCGATGCCTAATTGCTTGGCATCGATGCGCAGTTACTCGGTAACAATTTTTCTAATTAAAAAAACCTGCTTTTAATGCTTTTTAATCCTTTTCATTTAAGTGTAAAAAATTATCTTGTTTTTAAATTTAAAACAAAGGCAATTATTAACAACCCATTATATTTTAAACTCGATGCCATGCCAATTCGCCAGAAAGCAATTTTAATCAGTACTTTTTTATTAGCAAAAATTTTAGTTGTTGCTCAAACCGTCACTCGCCATTATGAGCCGGTCAATTTCTCACAAGTGAATATCACCGATGCTTTTTGGAAGCCAAAGCTCGATAAGGTTGCTACTGCTACTTTACAAGCTTGCATTTATCAGACGGAAGAAAAAACGCCGCGTATCCGCAATTTTGAAAAAGTGGCGCGCAAACAAAGCGAAAAACACGAGGGTATTTACTACGATGATAGCGATGTCTATAAAGCGCTCGAAGCCATTGCCTATTCTTTAAAAAATCACCCCGATGCTGCACTGGAAAAGAAAGCCGATGATTGGATTGATAAAATTGCTGCCGCACAATTGCCGGATGGTTATTTGAATACCTATTATACTTTGGGTGATCTGAGCCAACGTTGGACAGACATGGAAAAGCATGAAGATTATTGCGCCGGACATTTGATGGAAGCGGCAGTTGCTTATTACAATACTACTGGAAAACGCAAGCTGCTCGACGTTGCTACACGCTTCGCCGATCATATTGATTCTACTTTTCGTTTGCAAAATCGCCCTTGGGTAAGCGGGCATCAGGAAATTGAACTGGCTTTAATGAAGCTCTACCATTTGACAAAAAATGACCGCTATTTGAAATTATCCGATTGGTTTCTTGACCAGCGCGGGCGCGGTTATGGTAAAGGTGTAATCTGGGATCAGTGGAAAGACCCCAAATATTGTCAAGATGAAGTACCTGTGAAAG
>CAZTYT010000197.1:0-4400 GCA_964618245.1 uncultured Legionella sp.
CAGATAAAGCAGAGGTATTTGTCAATCCTCGTTCGCATCGATCCAGAGCAATAATAACCCCCGTTAATTCGCCACCATTTTCTTTAATTAATTGTTGAGATTCTCTAAATGCAGTTCCTGCAGTAATAACATCATCGACAATAATTGTTTTTCCAGTGAGTGGGCTGCCAATCAATTGACCTCCCTCGCCATGATCTTTGATTTCTTTGCGATTGAAAGTTACTGTGGTTTCTTTTCCTTGTTCGGATAAAGCAATGGCAGTTGCAGTTGCAAGAGGTAATCCTTTATATGCAGGACCAAATAAATGATCAAATTCGGCTTTATTTTCCAGTAAAGTGTTTGCATAGAATTTTCCTAGTTGATGCAACGCTTTCCCTTGATAGAATAATCCTGCATTAAAAAAGTAAGGGCTTTTTCGTCCTGACTTTAAAGTAAACTCACCAAATTTTAAAACTTGATTATCTAGTGCTAATTTTATAAAAGATGATTTCGTATGATTCATAGTGTTTTTCCAATGTCAAAAGGCTCAGGTATTTGTATTGAATTTTATAAAAAATCCTTAACAATCAATAAAAAACTGATATGCTAATCCACGTGTACGTAATTATTCGTACGAAAATGTTTATTATAACGCAGTTGTCTTATTAGTGAGTTAACTTTTTTTTACCACTAGAGCTTGCGTGACAAATAAGCATCTATGGTTAAAAAGTAGAAAGTATTTAGGACAAAGGGGATATCTAATGTCACAGCGAGAGACAGGCCATGTAAAATGGTTTAATGAGAAAAAGGGATTTGGATTTATTATTAATCAGCAGGGTGATGACATCTTTGTACACTACAAAGACATCCAAGGCGTAGGATTTAAAACATTGCATGAAAATGATCCCGTGACCTTTATACTTGATAAGGGACCAAAAGGTCTAAAAGCACAAGATGTTGCGTTAATTACTGAAGCTGAATAATTACGGTAATCTATTAGTTATCGCCGCTTTTTTGTAGCATGGGTGAAGCCTTAGCTTTTGCACAGATTAAGAAATATAATCAGTGCAAGCTATTCTCGCCCTCGCTATTAATTTTCCCGAAAATGTGAATAGTAATTTAGATATTTAATCTAAATTACGTCACTTATCTATATAAAATACAAATTATTTTCTGGCTTAGTTATTAGGAAAGCTGTAAAGTTCTTTGTTCAAAATTATGGGTACTCATAATACATTCTTTGGTACCCTTCAGAATTTAATTTGGAGTACTTATGAGGTCTAGTATTATTCGCCTCTTAAAAGAACGAAAGTTTTTGCCATTTTTTGTTACACAATTTTTTGGGGCTTTTAACGATAATGCGTTTAAATTAGCGATGTTGACTTTGATAAGTTATCAACTGACGCATTCTCAGGCACAATCAGAATACTATCAGGCCTTGGCTGGGGCATTATTTATATTACCATTTTTTCTATTATCCGCTACAGCAGGACAAGTCGCTGATAAGTACGATAAAGCGTTGGTAATACGAGTCATTAAGTTATTTGAAGTTTTTTTAATGATGATTGGAAGTTTTGCATTGTACTATGGCAATATTTTCTGGATGATGTTGACTCTAACCGGCATGGGGACTCATTCTACTTTTTTTGGTCCAATTAAATATGCAATTTTACCTGATCACTTGCCTAAAAAAGATTTATTAGGAGCAACCGGATTAGTTGATGCCAGTACTTTTATTGCCATATTGCTAGGAACCACATTAGGGGCTTTAGTCATTGGTAATCATCTAACAGCTCCTTATTTTGCTATCTTTATGACTGTTTTAGTGTCGCTATGCGGTTTATTATCTAGCTTTTTTATTCCAAGAGCGCCTTCATCACTGGTTGATTTAAAAATTGATATGCAGTGTTGGCGCGCAACGTTTGACTTGTTAAAACAAGCTTCCCAACGTTTTGGGGTTTTAGTTGCTATTTTAATCCTGTCCTGGTTTTGGCTTTTGGGTTCAGTCTTGTTGACAAAATTACCTGATTATACAAACTACGTTTTGGGTGCTAATAATGCAGTTTTTGCTTTATTTTTAGCTTTATTTTCAATCGGTGTTGCTTTAGGTTCTTTGACTGTTAATTTATTTTTTCATGGACGTGTTAGTCTTCGACTGGTTCCGTGGGCAATGCTTGCAGTAAGCTGTTTTACGGGCGATCTTTATTTGGCTTCTTTATCGGTTAGCCATATCGATTCATTAACGCTAGCTAATTTTTTTAATTATTTTAACCATTATCGCATTGCATTTGATTTTTTCATGCTGGCATTTAGTGCTGGTTTATTTGTAGTTCCCTTATATACGTATTTGCAAATTTCTACATCTTCCCAAATAAGGGCACGGATTATTGCTGCAAATAATATCTATAATTCTTTGTTTATGGTTTTGGGGGCGTTAATGGTTATGTTTTGTTTACATTTTAGTGCAGCAATTCCACAAATCTTTCTTATTTTGAGTTTGCTAAATGCTCTTGCAGCTGCGTTGGCATGGTATTTTTTAAATCGGGTAGCGCAGGTAAGTGTAGCATAAGCAAGAACTGGATAGTGTCTGTAGGTTGAGCTATGCCGCGAGAGTATAAAGACAGGGAATTGCCCTGTAGCCTATTTTGCACAAAATGGCTACGGGCATTTTACTTAAACTAATAGGACTTAGATCCAATCACGAGATGGAAGAAAATCTGAATATAGTTTAGCTTCAGGACTTTGCTCTTCCGGTTGCCAGTTGTATTCCCACGTGACTTCAGGTGGAAGAGACATTAAAATGGACTCTGTTCTGCCGCCGGATTGCAAACCAAATAAAGTGCCTCGATCATAGACTAAGTTAAATTCTACATAACGTCCACGGCGATAATTTTGGAATGCTTTTTCACGAGCACCAAAAGGGTAGGATTTACGACGAGAAACAATGGGTGCATATGCCTTAATGTAGTGATCACCGATGCTTTGCATTAATGCAAAGCTATGCTCGAAACTAATCTCATTGTAATCATCAAAAAATAATCCACCAATTCCTCGTGCTTCATTGCGATGCTTAATGAAAAAATAGTCATCACACCATTTTTTGAAACGAGGATAAATTGCTTCACCAAATGGGTGACAAGCATCGTGTGCAGTTTGATGCCAATGTTGGCAATCCTCTGTAAAACCATAGTATGGGGTTAAATCAAATCCGCCACCAAACCACCAAATTGGTGCTTCACCTTCTTTTTCAGCAACAAAAAAACGCACATTAGCATGTGAGGTTGGCACGTAAGGATTGTCTGGATGGATAACGAGTGAAACACCCAGAGCGCTAAATTTTCTACCAGCCAGTTCAGGGCGTATGGCGCTTGCTGATGGCGGAAGTTGTTCTCCTGATACGTGTGAAAAATTAACTCCTGCCTTGGCAAATACTTTTCCTTGTGTCAGTACACGTGTTATCCCGCCACCGCCAGTAGAACGTTGCCAGGTGTCTTCTATAAATCGCGACTGACCATCTAAGCTTTCGAGAGAGGTGCAAATATGGTTTTGTAATTGTAAAAGATAAGTTTTAACTTGCTCTATAGCATTAACAGGAAGTTCATAATTATTTGACATAGTAAGTACTCAAATTTATATTAGATCGTCAGAGCTAAATATTGCTATGAATCCCGAGGACTGGGATCTGAATATTCGAGCATTATTTTCTCATTTATTTAGAGTTGGCACAATGCTTGCATTCGCGTGATGCAAAAAATGTAAAGGAGTATGTATGGCGCTAAATCTTGACTCATATTTTGGTATTCATGCCAAGGCACTAATTGGACGAGATCAACGTTCATCACAAATAGCCAATAATTTGGCTAATGCAAATACACCGCACTACAAAGCGCAAGATGTTGATTTTAATGATTATCTTGCTGCACAAATGGCAAGTAGTGCCCAAACATTAAATGTTACTTCACCTGATCATATTACTTCCACTGGAAATTTTACTGCAAACTTAAAATATCGAGTCACTGATCAAACTGCTTTAGATGGAAATACAGTGGATAAAGATTTGGAAGCAATGGAATTTGCTCGTAACTCTTTGGGATATCAGGCGAGTTTAAATTTCTTGAATAACAAAATAAAAACGATGATGCTTGCATTGAAAGGAGATTAGGTATGTCGCTAGGAACTATTTTGGATATTGCAGGCTCTGCTTTAACAGCCGAGACAGCACGTTTGACTACCAGTACATCAAACCTTACAAATGCCAATGTAGAAACAGGAAATAAAGATGAAGTCTATCGAGTGCAGTACCCGGTTTTTAAAGCTGTATTGGAGGATGCCAATCAGTGGATGGGTGATCAAGTAAAAGCAGGGGTGCAACTTAAAACAAACTACGTGAGCAATGCCGAACCTATTAAGCATTATCAACC
>CAZTYT010000198.1:0-4393 GCA_964618245.1 uncultured Legionella sp.
TTTCTTAACAATTACGTCCTTAAATAGATGAAAACATATTCTTAGTAGAAGCAATCTTATGACAAATAATTCAGTGAATCCAAACGGTGCCGGCAACAACGCATGGCAGAATGACTTACTACGAACACAGCAAGCAGGAAATTTTAGTACACCCGAAACTGTTATTATTAAAGTTATGCGTGAAGTTGTCATCAATTGCTTTAATGATTATGACAGATATGATAATCCTCATTCTACACCATTTTGTGATTATGTTTGGACACCACAAAGATTCAATAATCAGTTGGCATTAAGGCTCTGGTTGCAATACTCCCGCTTACTTCAAAACATTCAACAATTACCGCCAACTCTTCTTGCAAGACTATCCCAAAATATTGCTGCTAGAGCCGATCAATTACGTAATGCTTTAGCCCCACATATGTTACCAACCACATTAATCAATCATAACTGTATGTGTGGACGACAAGCAGCGCAAATAAAGGGAGACCCGCTAGGGTGTAGAATAAACCTACAGGATGTTCTGTGGGTTGACTTTCAAAAAGATAAAAGAATAATTCAGCTAAAATTAGGGGGGGAATCAAACTGTAGAATTTTTTCTATGGCTAAGATTGCAGATGAAAATCATCCCACCTTTAATCGATTTGCTTCAATCTTCAAGAATATTAATTGCTATTTTCTTGCACCCTTCAGTACTACTGATTACCTCTTCTCTAGTACTCCTGAGAAAATAAAAAAAATTCTAATGGACCATATTTCTCTTTTTTCAGTTTTGGCTGAATCGAATCTTTACAATAAGCCACGAGAAGAAATTAGTATTGGCATTGTTATTTATTTCGCAAATATAGAAGATTCAAATATTGATTCCGAAATTATAAGTATAAGCAGTTTAATAAAAAACATGATCATTGAAGGCACAGATATTACAATCAAGTTGACCTGGGCCGGAAGGTTATTCACGCGTCTACAATGAAATAAATCATACACATTACAATTACAAATTGACCACAATTAAACAAACAAGTATAATTTCCAACATTAATAATTGTGTTTTGTATGATTGATAAATTGACAATTGCTCAAGGCTTTAAAGCCATGTATTACTTTCTGGATGGGCTTAGCACGAAGGAACCTTCTTCCATAAGCTCAGAGGAAATGGATCAGCTTTGCATGCTTCTTGGCACTATGGACAATGACCCTGCAGCTTTTCAAGATTGGGTCGATTCTTTATCCAAGTTCGTCGCGTTAAATAAGTTAACTCAACAATCTGAAATTTCTGTCCAAAGTATTTTTTCCGCTGTCAATGAATTCTGCACCCTTTATAACGACAAGTTCGCCTACACTATCCCCACAGTCCTCAACATCTTGCTTTCTTTGCAGTCTAACCATGCTTCACAAACGGAAGAATGGACACTTTGGTGCCGTTCTTTAGAGTTGGCTTCAGTAGAAATCCTCTAAGTCCACCTTAAATATTTGTAATAATCCTTTATTATATTGGTTTTTTTATTATGGCAGCTCCCATTTTAGATAATAATCTGCACAATATTTCTCATAGTGCACCTGTTAATAAGCCAACTATTGATACTAATAAAAGTAAATTAAATCATATTTTTAGAGATTCTCCGGGCCACTTTAGACACGACACTCCACAAAACCGCGCTGAAATTAATCAAACAGTCAACCCCTCCAATTACTATGGCAAGGACGGTCATGGCAACGACATGTACTTGCGCGATTTGCCTAACGGTCAACAAACGTGGGCATTAGCCCGTAATGGTAAAATTTACAACGCCGGTATCAATGATATTCCATTAAGACCTAGCAAAGACCCTATTACAGGAATAACACGCTTAATCTCTAATCCTCATAAAATTCAGGTTCGAAAGACACAAGAAGCCGATACGTTGAGCTTCGACATTAACAACATCAAAGGGACTTTCTCAAAAATCCTTGACAATGAAGCGAGGCAATTTAAGGAAACTCTGCAACAAAATGGTTTGACAGATAGCTATAATTCGTCTCATCCAGAAAATCCTGTTCCGAAACAAGGTCAACAAGGCGAAATTGGAGGGGTGGCGAATCTTGTAGGTAAAATAGAGGGCCTTTTTGACAGCTATAATGCTTTGGAAGAAAAAACCCACCATTTTTTTATCCCTTGTAAAGAAGGTCTACTGAGCTTTGATAAGAATTTAATAATGCAGATGCTGGGGGAACTGATTGTTGGGATTTATATTCACAAGACATTCCCCTTCTTTAGCTTGCATTTCAATAAGGACAGCCATCTTTACCCGGTATTACACCCTGCCTACCAAAACACTTATGTGGGCTATGTTGTTGCCTATTTAGACTATTTAATGAAAGGTTTTTTAAATGGGGGTTATTACAACGTCGATGCAGTATTGAAATGGCAAAAAGGAGAAATTTCCGACACTCAGCTGCAACAACATTGGGTCAGTTTGCACGATCGTTTCGGAGAGATAACAGGTAAGATAAACACCTACTTTACATTTAATGAAATACTCTCCGGTTACGTAGCAAAAAGCAAAAAGAAACATGCTCAAGAATTGCTTCAGGAATCTCCCGTACTTTCCGACCATACCCATATTCGCTCGTCATTTAGAATTATTGCAAAACAGAACAACATCTATAAGACGGAAAATGTTTTTACATTAGATGGAGGCTTTGATGTCTTTTATACTATGGAACCCGATCCTATCTATGCAGAAGAGCTAAGGTTGCACCGTTTGAAATATGGAAAAGACCCGATCAGCTACACAAATCTAGTTAAAGCCCACGTAGCTATGTGCAGTCAGATCAAGACAACCATGCCGCTCTTGCCTGAGTTTAAGGAACTATTTCAATCCCTTAACATCATTAACTTCTTTTGTTACTACTTCAACACGCTTAAAAATGCTCAAAAAATGGCCGTAGTAACAAATAATGCCCCTACCGTTTATACAACAACACCTACATTATTTCCTCATTTGCCTATTCGCACTATTCAACGTGTAGATCTTAGAATTGATTTGAAAGAATTATATCTTAAATTACGTCCGACTGATCAACCGTTGCTTTCGCAATTTATTGCGAATAAGCTAATTCGCACTCCGAATAATGCCCAGAGCATTTGTCAACTATTATTACCTGCTTTTAAAGAATTGGTGCAGGCACGTGTCCCTCAATATACTTACACAGATGCTACAACAAAATTACTAAATGACTGGATTGCCGGACTGGACACAGAAATCGCCGGGGCAGAATTAATAGCAAGCTCCTCCCTTACTGCTCCCTATAACATCAAAACAGTATTGGAAGAGCTTGAAAAAACCATTGGCGCATTAAAAGAAAAATTAAAAGGTGCAGAAAAAGCAAAAATAAAGCCGGTTGGAGAAGACGAATCCATCGCTAAAATTACACATAAGCTGGCTGTAAAGAAGAGTGAATATGAATTGCTTAAACAGCTTGAAAAAGTCGATAAATCTAAAGGTCATCGAGGCCAAATTAATGCGATGGACTATCTTGTTTTTGCTGTGGAGCTCGGTTTCCATACAGTGAAAACTTACGAACAGTTGACTGCTGAAGAAAGGAACTTTCACCGCCGTGTCGTAGGGGGATGCGGTATGCAACTTGATGCCCAGCCGATGAGTTATCTGGTATCGGCTGAGACTGTTGTTCCCGATTCGCGCAATCAATTGATACATGAGCATGAGCAGATTACATCTTTTCCATCAGGTGCATTATTTTCATTAAACTTGATCAATTATCATCCTCTGGAAAGCCATGACAATGATTGGCTTCAGGCCTTATCAAGTAAACAAACAAATAAGACACAAAATAAGTCTACAGTTGATGAGGAAGGCTATACGTTGCTTCATCAAGCTGTCAAAGACAACTTAAACTTTGATGGGTTGTCCAGAATCATCGCCAGTCATCCGGGCATCTTAAATCAAGCAGCACATGATGGCGTCACACCTCTATACTATGCCGTACAGCTAGGCTATGTAAATGTTGTAAAACATTTATTAATGCACTCTCCCGAGGTTAATTGCCGTACTCATTCAAGCATGACGCCATTACACCGTGCTGTTATCAACGAAAATGCTGTTATTGTCTCCTTATTGCTTGGTCAACGAGGTTTAGATGTTAATGCAGAACTGGAAGATAAGACAACACCGCTTATTGCTTCTGTAGAAACTGGAAACTGTGAAATTGTACAGTGTTTGATCAACTCCGGCAAAGTGAGAAATTCCAGCCGTCAGGATGGCTTTGCACCTATCCACATTGCTGCCAAGAACGATGATCTCTCCATGTGTACCTTACTTCTTTCGTCGGGTATTTCAAAAGTAAACGAAACAATGCCTTCGAATAAAACAGCATTGCATCTTGCAGCTGCTTT
>CAZTYT010000199.1:0-4388 GCA_964618245.1 uncultured Legionella sp.
GATTTTCTTTAAAGACCGCTTTAACCCTTCAAAGTTTGGTACTCATCTCCATGTTGTTTTTAGTTCCTCTTGGAGGGATATTAGGTGATTCTTTCAGCAGAAAGAAAATGGTTTTATACACCGCGATCGCGATCCTTTTATTTATCTTACCTTGCTTTTACTTATTAACATCGAAGTCAATAGCGGGCGCAGTCCTTGCATTAGCAATAGTCACTGTGCTGAGTTCATTGGATCAAGGTAATACTTTACCGGCAATTGTTGAGAATTGCCCTGAAAATGTTCGTTATAGCGGTGTATCGTTTTCTTATAATCTGGGAAATGCTTTATTCGGAGGCACCACCCCGTTAATTACCACTTTACTCATAGATAATATGGGTGTGATGTCCCCTGCCTTTTACTTATTATTTATGGCCTGCATTGGCGCTATTACTGCGACAACTCTACTTCGAAATAATCAGTCGATGGGAACTATAGGCAAAACTCAGCATAAACTTAACTCTCAGAATTCACCGCATTCATCGCCTGAATCATTAATTGCAAACGCGCTCTCCCCTGAAAAAAATTAATATCCAATTTATAAGCAGCATGGATATACTTGGCTCGGTAATTGGGCCATGCGTTCAAATCCACATTAAAAGCAATTGCATCCACTTGTTGTCCTTGAGAAGGCAACAGCGTCATTTTCAGATGATTTTTCCCTACCAAGCGCTGTTCAATTATCTCAAACACATTATCAAATACGGGTTCTGCAAATTGCTGCCCCCATGGTCCTGCCTGCTGTATTAGCTGAGCTAGCTCAATACAAAACTCCGCGGCCTGCAACGGTCCATCCGTCAATAACTCCCCTTCGCATTGAGATAAATCAAGATGCTTGCTCACTTCGGTAATAAAAGCTTCTCTAAAAATATTAAAGGCGTGAGGGTGAATACTCAGTCCAGCTGCCATTGCATGCCCCCCAAACTTAATAATTATTCCAGGATGTTCCCTATCAATTGCAGCCAAGACATCTCGAATATTCAGATTAGGAACAGAGCGTGCCGAGCCTTTTAGCTCCGTCTCACTTACTTCTGCAAAAGCAATTACCGGACGATGATAACGATCTTTCATTCTTCCAGCCAAAATCCCAATTACCCCCTGATGCCAGGTTTTATCAAATAGACTCAACGCTATAGGTAATTGCTGGTTATTATAGTCTTTGCTAGCTGAAAGCTTATCTAAAGCAATTACAGCCTGCTCTTTCATTTCCGTCTCTATTTGTTTTCTTTCCTGGTTTAATTCATCTAACTGTTGAGCATAATTTCTTGCTTGTTCTTCATTAGAAGTTAATAAACATTCAATCCCTAAAGACATATCATCCAATCTTCCTGCCGCATTTAATCGCGGAGCAATAGCAAAACCCAGATCAGACTCTCTTATTCTTGAACATTCACGACCCGAGACTTCAATCAAGGCTTTTATCCCTGTCCGACAATGCCCCTGACGAATCCTTGCCATTCCTTGATTTACCATAATCCGATTATTTTGATCTAACCCAACTACATCAGCGACTGTCCCTAATGCAACTAAATCTAAAAAACTAGCCATATTAGGCTCAGGAATACCCTTCTCACTAAACCATCCCACTTGAGTAAGATGACGACGCAAAGCAAGCATCACGTAAAAAATAACACCAACCCCTGCGATTGATTTGCTAGGAAAATTGCAGTCTTTTTGATTAGGATTCACAATAGCGCAGGCATTAGGAATAACATCTGCTGGTAAATGATGATCAGTGATTAATACATTAATACCTAATTGATTCGCTCGTTCTACTCCCTCAAAACTAGCAATTCCATTATCCACGGTGATAATTAAATGAGGTTGCCATTGACTGGCAACTTCAACAATTTGTGGTGTTAGTCCATAACCAAACTCAAAACGATTAGGAACCAGATAATCAATAAACTCAGCCCCCATTGCACGTAATGCGCTGATTGCTAATGCAGTGGAAGTTGCTCCATCAGCATCAAAATCCCCAATAATTAATACGCGCTGTTGTTGACGTAAGGCCATTTCTAGCCGTAAACAAGCTTTCTCAATCCCTTTGAGTAAATTAAAAGGAATTAGCGTTTGTAATTGTTTATCCAACTGTGAGCCATCGGTGATACCACGGGCAGCAAATATTCGTTTCAATACATCTGGAATATTAGGCAAATTCAAAATATGAGAAGGCTGAGGGCGTCTTTTAATTTGCATGAAATAACTTTCTCCACAAACGCTTGTACCATTTATTGTTGTTAGAAGAATACATTGTATTATTCCAATACCATTGCACAGGCAGTTTTTTTAATTCCTCTTGGTGCTCTTGGCTTAGAGTAGAAAATTCATTAAATAATAAAATTGAATATTCTTTCAATTTGACTTTGGGATTATATAGGGTGACATTGGCGCTACACTGTTGCGCAACTGGTAGAAAATAGTCATCAACACAGATCGCTTTGCTTTTTTTAGCATCTAACTTTGCATTTCCCCAAGGCCACATGCCATTGACTAAAGAATGATGTGGTCGAGAAGCTAACAGCATTTGCGTTTCAGTAAAAAATTTTTGCCAAAACAAATCTTGATCCAGTTGAGCAAGTTCGGGCATCAATGATTTGCCTAATAATTGATATACTGGCTTAGCTTTTAAAGGACGTTGTAACGGATCATGAAGTAACCAATTCTCAGCTTCATGATAATAAAGGCTCATCCCTTCTGTCGCAAAATAATCTTCAAAAATCTCAAACCATGATTTTGCTTCTGCCTCTGACCATTGTAATTCTTTACCTACCGCAGCGATGAATGCATCATTATGGGTAGCTTGCCAATTAACAGGGCTCAAAAGTAACCAATCCCCCTCCAAATGATGGAATTTTCTTAATAAATCAGCCAAAGGAGGATCGTGAGGGTCATAACCTAAACAATTAAGCAAATATAATAATGCATTACCGGCTGTGGGTATTTCATTATTTTGTTCAGGCACTACCTGACATTCTGAATTAATAATAACATCCATGAGCATTAACCCATTAGCAACCCATCACGACGAAACATCAGCTTTAAATTTCTGAGTGCTTGTCTTGTACGATCTTTATTTTCAATTAGTCCAAAACGCACATAACCATCACCTTGTTGGCCAAAACCAATACCTGGAGAAACTGCCACATGCGCCTCTTTTAATAAATACTTACTAAACTCCAATGAACCCATAGCAGCATAATGATCAGGAATAGGAGCCCAAACAAACATGGTGGCTTTAGGTTTGGTAACATTCCAACCTATATCAACAAGACCATCACACAGTAAATCTCTTCTTTTTTCATAGCAGGCCCTAATTTCATGAACGCATTCATCAGTTCCTTCAAGGGCAGCAATTGCAGCGACTTGAATAGGTGTAAAAGTACCATAATCCAGATAAGATTTAATGCGAGCTAAAGCAGCAACTAACTCTTCATTTCCACAAGCAAATCCAACTCGCCATCCTGGCATATTGTAGGATTTGGACATTGAGTAGGTTTCGATTGCAATATCAATTGCACCTGGAACCTGAAGAATAGAAGGCGCCTTATAACCATCAAAAACAATATCCGCATATGCAATATCATGAATAATCCAAATACTGTGTTTTTTGGCCAATTCCACTACTCGTTCAAAAAAAGAATATTCTACACAGTGCGTACTGGGGTTTGCTGGAAAATTAATTACCAATGCTTTAGGCTTGGGCGAAGTTTGATTTAATGCCTCTTCCACAGCAATTAAAAATTGGTTTTCATCAATCAGCGGGATCTGTTTTACATTAGCCCCTGCAATAATAAAGCCATACGTATGGATAGGATAAGCAGGGTCCGGAACTAATATGGTATCACCTGGACCACTAATCGCTAATGCTAAATGAGCCAATCCCTCTTTAGAGCCAATGGTGGCCAAAATTTGCGTATCACTATTTAAATGCACCCCATAATTGCGATGATACCAGGATGCCATTGCACGTCTTAATCTCGGTATACCTTTGGACATAGAGTAACGATGAGTATCAGGCCGTTGCACGGCTTCAATCAATTTGTTGACGATATGAGGAGGTGTAGGTTGATCAGGGTTTCCCATACCAAAATCAATGATATCCTCTCCCCGCGCTCGGGCCTCTGTTTTTAATTGCGTCATGGTATTAAAAACATAAGGCGGTAAACTTTTAATGCGCGGAAATTGATTCATAATAAGGACCTCTGTAGTATACTGATAGCACTATAACTCAATGAAATTATTAAAACCATGCATATCAATCTGGAAGCGGCAGAAAATCATGCAATTCAAGCGTACACTGATAATCAGATTCAAATTAATTCCATTATTTATACTCGCAGTTTAATTGT
>CAZTYT010000200.1:0-4366 GCA_964618245.1 uncultured Legionella sp.
TACTTCTAGAAGACAAACAGCCAACTTCTTTGTTTGATCTAAATAAAGATGTATTTTAGTGGTACAGGTTTTTCAATTGATGAGCCCCATTTTTTAGCTAGCTCTCTATATAAGAGAACAGCGGAAAGCGAATCTCAAATTAAGATGGGATTTAATGGTTGTGGTGTCGATTATGGATTTAATGGAACTATTTTTGGTTCTGGCATCGATGAGTAATGCGAAAAGGTTATTAATCGTATTCTACACGAGATAAATGCTGGCCATCTAATAACCCTAAACGTTTATGGTCATAGCCGTGGAGCAATAGCCGCATTATTGCTTGCCAAACAATTAGGTAATATGGACAAAGACAAGCTTGCTATTAACCTGGCATTGCTCGATCCAGTCCCAGGTAATTTTATTACTACTTCAAATATTGACCCATTTAAGATCAGTTTAGCTAATAAAGCCATGGATTTAAGTGACTGTAAGCCATTAAGAAAAGTATTGGGCTTATATCCACATATCCCACTCCCTGCTATTGCATGCCATGCTCCTTTATTAGTTTCTTATCCCCCAGAGACGGAAGTTGAGGAAGAAGTTGTTAACGGTTGTCATGCACAGGCAGAGCAAATATTTCATCCTTCTTCTGAGCTAGTAAAACTCCGAGTGGAAGAGTTTCTAGTAACAAATGGTACACAGCTTCAAACAGATAGAGATTACAATGATACTGAAGCAATGAAGCAAACCTATCTTAGTCATTATCAAAAAGAATTGAGTTTTGTTAAGGAAACCCTCTCAAGAGATACTCATTCAGCTCAAGGAATGGTAATCGCTGCCACACCTGGAGCAAAGTATTTAAATAATCGTCATAAAGCATTAGCTGGAGATAGCTCTCAGGAACCCGTTTCTTTAAGCATTCAACCGGAAAAAGGACTTTTCTCTTTGTTCCGACGATTTTTTACTAATCATCCTTTAGTAAGTCAGACACTTAAATGGACATTGATTGGCTTTTCAGGGGCAAGCTTATTGTATTTTACAGGTGGTTTAGCAGTAATTCCACTATTAGCACCGATTTTGATCAAGCTCGGAGCATTAAGTCTCTTAGCATGTTCTCCTATAATTGGTGTTGTTCTAGCTGGAATATGGTACGGCACGGCAAAATCTGCTTTATCATGGTTTGCCAACAAATTCTTTTATCCTCATTATGCAATCCGTGAGATAGAAACACCAAAAGCAGAAACCTCAACTTCTACAAGAGGATTAATGGACACCTTAGGTGTTTCAAGAGCTAATTCACCCACTGTTGACTCAGCCCCTTATCAAGGGACATCACCTCTGCATTCTGCGAGAAAAGTTGTTAAAGAAGATTTACAGCAAGAGATCGAACAAGAAGATTCTTTCTCTTTCAGCTAACAAATTATAGAATATTCCGGGGATCTTAACTCCCGGAATATTTTATCAACGATACTACGAATAAACGTTATTAAAGCTGCACTATTTCCACTTCAATTTTTTGTGATTATAAAATTGTCCCGCTATAGAGATACAAATAATCTATTATTTTGTTTATGAATTATTAATTCCTTCATTTGCAAGCAAACGGATGACTTGCTGATTATCTTGTCATGCCTGTGCTATGGTTAATATATGATAAATAAGGGGATTCATATGATTAATAACATGCTTCTTATCGTTTGTGTATTGTTTGCAACCATTCACTATTTGATTAGACATAAACATTATTCTGCTGAACAGATCATAGATTTATACTTGGTTTATTTCCTATTTTTTACGGTAGGTCTTATCGGTTTAATTGGTTTTATTAGCCATGTATTCTTCCCTGATATGACAGCAAAAATGATTGGTTGGCCTCCAGGTAGTCCATTTCAATTTGAAGTTGGGTTTAACGATGGCGCGTGGGCATTATTAGGGATTTTATCCTTATTTATTAGAGGCAATTTTTGGCTGGCTACTGGTTTAGGATGGTCATTTTTTATAATAGGAGCTTTATATGGTCATATTAGCGATATGATTTTACATGGAAATTTCGCACCTTATAACGCGGGTATTATCCTATCAGAAATTATTATTCCAGTTGTAATATTGACTTTACTATACCTCAAGTTTGTTGTGATGAATAAGAAATAAAACCTGTCCCTATATCCAGGCAGATAATTGGAAGTGAGGCAGGCTAGACGGGTAATAACTTTCCAGAACCAGCTGATATCAGTTAATCAAAAATATTTAATCGCTTGCACCGTTGCTTGAGCAATTCGAGATATTTTTCTTGCATCGGTTGAGATAAAAAACTGAAACCAATCAGCTCTTGCCATTTTGGTATTACCTGATGGAACTCTTGTATGATTCCATCGATGACGTTCCGGTTTAATCCTAATTTTTCAATGGCAAAGTATTTAAGAAAATCACTCTTTGTTAAATTATTTTTTTTTCCTTTCAGAGGTAAAGCCAGTTCTTCTTTGGTGTTTTTTTGAGCGATAGTTGAATTAAGTAAATCGTAGGCTGGTGATAGAGAAATTTTTCTATCCTTAGTAATCAGGGAAAAATTTTTTAGATGCATGTCTTCATTGCCGACCAGGAAGTTAAACAACGTCAACTTAAATAATTTCACGAATTCAATTTTTGGGAATGTACAAAATTGTTCTATGACTGCAATTACTTTTTCCATAGAGCTTTTATATTTTGTATGTCGCTCTTCTCCTGATAGCTGTGCAAAATCTTCTAAAGCTAACTTTTTATTATGGCCTATTCGATCAAAGCGTTTAACGAAGTAGGTTAAACTGTTGTCTTTAGAATAAACTAAACCATGAACCGGAACTTCGAGACCTATAGTTTTTGCAAGGGTCATAGTAATGGCTTCATTTTCAGGCAATTCTGGATAAATATCACTTTGTGGTTTTAAAATATAGTGACCTTTTTGATCAACGATTTCAAAACATCCCTCTTTAATCTTTAGTTTGGCACTTAGTTTCTTCTGGACGCCCTGAACAGACATCTTTCCTACTCGAGCAATTGCCTCCTGTCGTTGTTCATCAGCACTTAAATCTAATGGACTAAGATTTTTTAATTGAGGAGAAAGTAAATGCAATCCACGTTGCGAATAGTTTTCTTGAGCACTAATCATTTCATAAGTAATAGGACAGTGTTTCATCTTAATTCCTCAATCGTCACTGCGCCTACGACATCTTGGCCAACTATTATCAATTGGCCAAAATAATCATTTTTATCGATTTTATATTTGCGTAATAATGCTTCAAGCATAATCCCTTCAGGTAGCAATCCTTCAAAAAAAGGGGGAAATACGTCAAAATCATAGATCTTATTGGTTAGCGGCATGGTGAGAGAAACAGGTGCCCCTTGATAATCATTAAGATAAGTAAATTGATATTTTTTACCTTCTAACTCTTCTAATATTCCAGCTCTAATGCCATTCACGGATACGTATGCTTTTCTCATGGATTATTATCCGTTGTTTGAGGAAAAGGCGTTTTAAATTTTATTTGGATATTTAAAACATCGAACACTTTTAGCAATGTATTTAGCCGCACCGATTCTTTCCCTTTTTCAATATCATAGATAACTGTCTTACCGACTCCCGCTAACCGAGCTAATTCCTGTTGCGATAAGCCGCTATGTTTGCGGTAGTAGTGTACTAAATTGGCAATCTCGTGTTTGGGCATGGAATACCAAAAATTTAATTATATATTACCGTTATAGCAGTAAAAATGATAAAAATAAATTTATTATTGCATTTATTTGCATTGATTTATCAAAAATTACTGTTATAGCGGTAAATTTTATTGATTTATTGATTTTCCTCTATTTATTTATTATAAATTCCTAAAAATTACCGTTATCGCGGTAATTTTTTGAGGGCAGAGCCAAATCATCTTCTTATTAGGAGGTGATTTGTATGTTTTTGATATAGGGGGTAATAAACGCCGTTTAATAACAAGCATCCATTTTAATCGAAAAAAATTGTATATACGTCATATCTTGACCCATCAAGAATATGACAAAAATAAGTGGAAGGAGTGAATATGACTGCTTTAGCACACAATCATTATTTAGAAGAGACAATCCAGCATTGGAAACATATCTCTCCCGTTATTCATGATCCACAAATTTCCACTTGGTCTTTGTCACGTCAGTTTGCTCTTTGTACCAGTTATATATACGATGCAAATATTTTACTTATCACCAGTCCATCTAGGGATCCTAGTTGCTGGCTTGTTTTAAGGGTTATATGATTCTTTTTCAGAATTATTTTTAACATTTTCATGTTGATTTATATATGTATTTAAACCAGCTCCTTGTCGAGCTAAACTTTTCATTTCTTGGATATATTGAGCATCAATTCGATCAT
>CAZTYT010000201.1:0-4336 GCA_964618245.1 uncultured Legionella sp.
GGGTGCAAATACCTGGCAAATTATTTTACATATTTTATTGCCTGAAGCCAAACCTGCATTGATTCATGCCATTACCGTCACTGCAATTACTTTAATAAACTATTCAGCCATGGCAGGTACCGTAGGCGCTGGGGGCTTAGGTACTTTAGCGATAAACTATGGGTATCAACGCTTTGATGCAAGCATCATGATTGCTACCGTTATTGTCTTGATAATTATGGTACAGCTAATCCAAATGCTTGGTGATTATTTAGCAAAACGATTTTTATATCATTAGAAAAACTTCTAACTTTTGGAGTAATTAATGCGAATTTTAGCATCTATTGTATTATTATTTAGCCTTGTAGCATGCAACAAGCCCTCCCCTAACACATTAGTTGTTGGTGCGATTGCAGGCCCTGAAACAGAACTCATTGAAACAGCCAAAGAAGTAGCTAAAAATAAATATGATCTGAATATCAAAATTGTGACTTTTAATGATTACAATTTACCCAATGAAGCTCTGCAAGACGGCAGTCTGGATGCAAATGTGTATCAACACTTGCCTTACCTACAAGCAGCAATTAACGCACACCACTATAACCTTGAAGCAATTGGGCGCACTTTTGTTTACCCGGTAGGAATTTACTCCAAGCGATTCTCTAATCTTAATGAATTGCCAGAAAAAGCTATCATTGCTGTACCCAATGACCCCAGCAATGAAGTTCGTGCTTTACAATTATTAGCCAAAGCACAATTAATTACCTTAAAAGAGGAAAATAACTCTGGCTTGGCAGCAATAGAAACCAATCCACACCAACTGCAATTTAAAGAAATGGATGCTGCGCAATTGCCACGCGTATTACCTGATGTAGATGCAGCAGTAATCAATACTACCTTTGCCTTACCTGCAGGCTTAAATCCTTCACATGATGCGCTCTTTAAAGAAGATAAAGACTCACCTTATGCCAATATTATTGTAATTCGAGCTGACAGTCCTAAAAAGGAACAACTGGAATTATTCGTTAAAGCTTTAAATTCAGAGGAAGTAAAAACAAAAGCCAAAACACTTTTTGGTGATGCAGCTATCCCAGCTTGGTAATTAAGCTCAAAGGTTAAGTCAAAGTCTATAACCGTCAGGCTAGGGGTCTAGGCCTGACCTACTAATATAGGCAAATAAACAACTTATGGAAGCTTTACGCCAGTATTCAAATTCTCTTGTGAAGATTCTGGTGATTTCAGATCTTGTAATTTGTTTTTTATTTGTTGATGTATCTCTTTATCATAAAAAATTCCCATGGGTTTTTTATTTAATTGCTCTTTAAAGTAATCAGTAAACTTATAAAGCATTACCCCTAGTGTTGAAATGATACCTAATGATTGATGCTCTTTCTTTGCTATAATATTTTTCGCAACTTTAGAAAAATGCATTCCGTGTTTTTCCAAATCTTTCAACAGAGCCAAATCAGTGCGTGAAACAGCTCTTGTTGTCAAATGAATCGCTTGCAAATCCCGTGGAGAAAGTTTAGGTTCCATCTTGATAAGCTCCAAAGCAATATACCTTTGATTAGTACGAATCGCTTCGGTCAAATAATGAATGCGCTCAGCTTGCACCAGAGGATAACCGCCAGAATTTAAATACTGGCAAAGGATATGGACACATTCCCTATTACCACTCAAAATGGCATGTGAAATGATGTCTCTTTCAGTCATCTTAAGTGCATTAATCTCAGAACCTATAATTTTTAATATATTTTCATCTAATGCTTTTTTAATGGCCTCTGATGGCTCTCTTTTGCTAATAGCCCGAAATTTCTGTTCTGCAGTTTTCTTCAATTCCACTTTAAATTTATCCAGACAAAGTAACAATAATTCTGGATTTCCTCCTTTAGCTGCCCACTCAATGGATTTAATGTTAGCCAGATTTTCAGTGTAATAAGCATTCAATTGGGGATGATTCAATAAAACGAGAAAAGCTTCTTTACGCTTTTTTTCCAATGCTTGCTTAAATAAAAACATTTTTTGATCATCGTGGGTAAGTTTATCTAGCAAAGGAGGTAAGGCTTGGATATTGTTATTTATTACTGCATAGTTTGCTGCTACATAAATATCATCCGCTCCTTTATCTAAAAGGTATCTAACAATCTCTTCATCATGATAAGTAGCGGCTAAAACTAAACTATTATAACCTTTGTCGATTGTAGTTGCCCTGGCATTAACTCTAATCAGATGTTTCTCATAAAGCGCTCTGACAGAAGGAAAATGACGCTCTTTATGCAAATCAGCAGGATGTCTAATTAGATGAAGATCAAGTCCCATATAACCTTCATCATAAAAAAAGACGACTTGATGAAGCTCTTTAATTAGTTTTTTCTCATCGTCAAAGTCCTTATAACCCGATTCATAGTTAGGATCATAAACCTGATATTTACCATTTACCCTGTGAACTGTAGCGGAATGATTAATACTGGAAACTTGTAACACTTCTCTCTCTTGGAGCTGGAGATCCGCTATAATTTCTTCCCAATTCTTATCTCGGGTAACCATGCCCAAATCAAAAGATGAGTTTAAATATTGCCTATCCACTTTCAATATTTCTATTGCTCTTGCCTGATTAAGCTTAGAACTAAAAAGTCTGGGATTAAAGGTAGTTGACACCTCTATGACAAAACGGTTGATATCTTCTTCTTTTAAATTATTTTTTAATTCACCACTGGAAATATAATGCAGCATATCAAAAAACTGCTGTTCTTTATTTTCAAGGACATATTTGATATGTACCATTGCCAAGCCATTGCAAATCCCTGTTTTATTCATCCGCACTGGAAGGTTATGCCACTTTAAGTACTTGTTTAAATGTCGAATGACAGCATTTTGTTTGAGATTCTTAGCCATAGATCAAGTGTATCCTCTCAGCCCGGATTAATTTATATTATAAGCTAGAAAAATTAACTCATAATTAAGCAGGATGTATTAAATATGTTAATCCTTCCTTAATAAAAAAAGTGTTATACTTAATTTAAAACACAATAGAGGTTTCTGATTATGCCTAGTTTTGCCAGTCGACTTGTTGATGTCTTTCAATCTACATTTTCCCCTGAAGTCCCTCTTATTGGCTCGACTAACCCCACCAAACCAGAGAAACGAACCGTGTTAAATAAACTGATTGGTGACCGCGTTAGTTATGACCGTTTTTCACCTGAAGCGCAAAAACAAGTGGCCTCTGAATATTTGGCAAATATTGGCTTAGGAAAAAATGTCACATTCAGTGCTGATGCTTTTAATAATTATGATAACGCTCGTGCAAAAGACTTTCTCGGCCTAAAGGAAGCTAAAACACCAAGTGGTGATTTAATCCATAAAAAATTAAGTGAAACGAGTAATGATCCAGCGGTTAGACAAGCAATATCAGATGTACAACAAGAAATCAATGAGGCATTAAAAGCTACAAATAAATTTAACACAGCCAAAAAAAATTATAATGAATCGATAGGTGTATTCCAGGAGTTGGTGAAAACAATTCCCACCAAGCATAAAGCCCAAGATCTATTTGGCGCAATGCAAGAAATTGTCGATAAAGGTATCAAAGCCATTAAAAAACAGCAAACAGCAGAGATTAATGAATTAACTGCCAAGTTCCAGAATCCTGACTTTAAGCAAAAAATACAGACTGCATTAAATATCAATGAAAATCAGGTTGAGCTGATAAAAGACAGCATGAAAGCTGATTTGGAAGCAATGCATCAAAAACAATTAGAAGAATTTAAAAAATCAACCCAAAATTCGATGAATACCTTGCATAAGGCTGCTGAGCAACAACTTAAAGAGTTTTTATTTTTGGCTGATTTGCATAAAAATGACCCTAAAATGCGGGCTATGATTCAAGAACTTGCTGATAAACATCGGGAAACACTAGGTGAAAATGTGAATGGCGAAATTAATTTTTCCGCTGATAAAGCAACTATTTCTTGTGTTAGCCTTGACCAATTAAAGTTTATTCAAAGACTAGGTGGTAACAAAATTACTCCAGTTAAAGATGCAAGCGGTGCTACCACTTATAAGCTGGAAATGGGAATGAGACTATTTAGTCCTCGTTACTATTTTAATAATCATGATAGAAAAGATCTCGAAATGTTAGCCCAGGCAGTACGCGCTTCAGGTGCTGATACCATTACCATGACTCTTACTTTCGAAAATAAAAAAATTGCCCAAGAAAGGGCTCGAGATGCCTACGAAGCTTGCATTAAGGCTGGTTTTCCTCCTGAAAAAATCAAGTTAAATGTGAATGGCACTCTCATGACCTATAAAGCCATGGAAAAAAATGGGCAAAAATATGAGTCTATTCAAGAAAAATTAT
>CAZTYT010000202.1:0-3845 GCA_964618245.1 uncultured Legionella sp.
AAGCCACATAGTTTCCAGATTTGTAAAGAGAATATGCTGATTCATAGTCAGCGGCAGCATCCCCCGTCAACCTCCCAGTTCGACCATTTGACTGTGGGACAACTGCAGTTAACCCGTCTGAAGTTTGTGTTAAGATACCTAGATTTTTTGGGGCCATAGATTGATCCGGCTCAGCATGGTTATCAACACTAAATTGCGATTGATTATTGCTTGTGATATCAGATCCATTATTTTCAACTGCCCCCCCCATGTCACCCTCTTTTAAAGAGCCCATTTGGTTTGTTATTTGGTCTGAATTTTGAATTGCTTCGCCTGGATTAGTGGTTTCTTGCTGCTGAGAGGCAAGAGGCGATGCCCCTTGTCTGCCTACTGAATTCAGGCGCAGATCCATGTCAGACAAACTTCTGTCCAAGCGTTGTTTTAATTGAGCAATGTCATATCCTTGCTGCTCGACTTTACCTGTCAAATCCCGCAGTTGTGTTTCTATTTGGCTGATCCTTGTTTCCACTGTACTTTGGTAATCCGCACTAGGCGAAGAAACCAACGGAGTTGGCGGCTTTTGACCTTTATAGACAGCCTGATTAAGCGTATCAACATCACGCTGAAGTCGCTCTATTCTTGCATTAGTATCTTCTGCCAGAGCTGGAAAAGTGGTAACTCCGATTGAGCTAAATACGCCAAGCGTGCACACACCGAATACTAAAGATGACCTGCACTTACTGAGAAAACTGGATTTAACCATCTTTGCCTCTATGCCTTAAGAGGTACAGGGTGCATCTGTAGAGTTAGAAAGGCTAATGCACCCTAACCATTAATTACAAATTAATTCACAACAGTAACAGCCCGGCGATTTTGTGACCAAGCTGATTCTGAAGCCTCTGGCACTGCGGGGCGTTCTTTACCGTAACTAATTGTATTAATCCTGCTAGCATCAATACCACGTGACATTAAATAACTCCGTACAGAGGCAGCCCGGCGCTCTCCCAATGCTAAGTTATACTCTCTGGTTCCTCGTTCATCGGCATGCCCTTCTATAGTTACAGATACAGCAGGATATTGTTGCAACCAGGCAATTTGACGATCTAATGTGGATTGCCCCTCTTGTGACACATCAGATTGGTCAAGTGCAAAGAACACGCGATCTCCCACATTTACTACTAAGTCTTGTTGAGTGCCCGGCACAACACCATTTACCGGTGCCATATTACCGACATCGGTTCCGGTCAAATCAGATCCAGTCATGTTCGTAGGGGCAGCGGTATCCATTGTGCCCTCCTCATCAGAAGTACAGGCTGCGAGGCTCAAAACAGCGACGGATAACAGTAAAACATTGCGCAAAATCATAGAAAACTCCTTAAAATAGAAACAAGTGAGGGTTGATTGGAATAAAATTAATTACTGGCTGTGAGCAAGAGAATCAGGGCCCAAATATTAGGAACAACCGAAACCTAACACTACATAGCTTGGAAAATGAACTACTGCAAGGGTATATTAACAAATTATTGAGAATTTTATGAGTTTTTTGTCGCAGCTAAAACTGTATTAACTTAAGGAAATGTATTTGCCCTATTAATGTTTTATCTTTTGGCGTTTCTTTGCGCTTTTTCCATACAACTTTATTACACGCACAGATTTTCCACCGAACCAGAGCATACTAAGCCTGATTCTCCTTTTTTATTTGGTCTGTTGCCTCAACTACAGATTTTTGGATAACTCTGTTTATCTCGTTTTCATCATAGTCAACTTCAAGTTGACGAAAATCAGCAACCAGTTTACGTTTTACGTCATCATAGCCTGGTTCATCTAAGTTGGCGATCACGACATCTTTGGCATATGCTTCACGCTCAGGATTAACAAGTCCAATTTTATCGGCAGCCCATAGCCCAATCAATTTACTAGCTCGAGCTTCAATACGAAACAAACTTTGCTGATCAATTTCAAATTTTTTCTCAAGTCCTCGCTCACGTTCATTTATAGTCATGGCGTAACCTTTCTATATTTTTTAAATATTGTTATATATAGTTTATTCTGCCCTTTTTTTATAAGAAATGCAAGAAATCAAATAAAAAATCCGGCACATGCTGACCGGATTTATAGAGAATTTAAGCATATTACAATACTTGCTTAAGCAAAAAATAAAACTATTTTTTGTGAGGTGGCATTTTCTTTTCTTCGAAAAGCACGTGATATCCCTGCTTGCCAGTTTCCGGATTAATTGCTCGGGGGTCGTATTTACGGAACGACATTTTCTCCGTAATATTTTTTGGATTTTTTAGAATATAGTAAGTGTATCCAGTTGGGTTACCTTTATTGTTTTTTCCGGTGCTAACCAAACGTACCTTTACAATTGCGCCTTTTTTAGCCATCTTATCTACCTTGTTTTAACAAAAATTTAGGCTGAAGACTGCACGATTCTAAAACACAAGTCAAGAATTTTATTGAGTATTTTTTTGAATTACTACGCTCGGCCCATCAGGCCGCCCCCTTTGGGGGTGGTTATTTCCGCCAAATGATAGCCATACCTCAGCGACTGCTGATGTATTAAGCCTGCATCCATTGTTATTTTTTCCTCATGCGCAGTTTTCTGATGCAAACTCTTTAGTACGTTTGTTGACCCCTGCTCTTTTAATATGCTTTGCGCATTTGCATGTAATGGATTAAAATGCTTTGCATCTGGTAGTGATCCACTAGGGTTATTAGAACTAGGCCCTTGAACCATAATTTTACTGATGTCGATTTCCGTCGGTTGGAGCTCAAGCTTCCTTCCATCGAGAGTGTAAGTGTCGCCGCTTGAATCCGTATAGTTTTCTGTACTTTTTGTTAGAGAGGCATGTTGCATATGCAATCCGCCCTGAACCGCGCCTACAAAATCTGCCACTGCTAAAACCGGGGCGGCGATAGGGACGGCGGCGGCAATTAGCATCGAAGCACCTGTTTTCAATGCATACCCAATAGGGCTAGGTTGGGTAACATCACTAGAATTTAAAGAGAATACATCTTTTGCCGCAGCTGGGCCACAAACATCAGCGCCATTATCTTGCATAGCTGCTTGAAGCGAGCTTCTGGCTTCAGCATAACCTGATATTGCAGCGTTTGTTTTTTCTGCAGCTACTGCCAAAGTGCCAATGATTAAATCAGGGCGATCGGCATATGACTGGTAACTGCTTCTACTGCCGATCTTGTTGAATAACTCATTAATAAAATTCCCCTTAATACTAAGCTTATAGGAAGGGTGTTAAAAAATTATGAAAATATATATAAAGATTGCAGCAAATCCTATTTGTTACTATGTATAATTAAGTGCATTACAATAAGCTTCTATTTCTTTTATAATATTAATTTCTCTTAGACAAAATAGGCCAATTAATATACATATCATAACAATAGGCATTTGTCATTAAAATCTCAAAATTTCTCTATGGGTATTACAGATGTTATTTTATAGTATCTGATAATAACCTTAAGAATATGCGCCATGAGAACAGACATTTTAACTTGTTATAAAACATCACTAAAAAGCCTTAAAACTCACTTTATTCTGTGCTTTTCTACAAAAGAAACGCGTTTGCTCACAGCAACATATTTTTTAGTCTGGTATTATTGTTCTCTTTTCGCTTCTTTTTTTGTACTTGACACATCGGCAGAAAGAAGCCTGATGTATGCAGGAGCCCCTGTTTTAGCCTACTTTCTTATTGCACATGGTCAAAAATACTGGAATCGCTCGTTTATTAACATAGTCTTTTGGGCTGCTTGTGGATATTTTTTAATCAACTATGCATCTATAGTCTGGTCAGATCCGGAAACCAATGAAAAGTTGTTTCAGCGTATGAAAATGCTCGTTTTCT
>CAZTYT010000202.1:3855-4316 GCA_964618245.1 uncultured Legionella sp.
CGTGCACACCAAAATTTTTGGCTTTACTGTGTTTCAACCTATGCGATTACTGCCGTGGTAAGCGGGGCTGCTTTATTAATATGTAACGCCGAAAGCATTTGGAACCTTGAACGTTTGAGTGGATGGGGGCGGGCCAGCAATCCCGTTCAATGCGGACTTTTATACGGAATAGCCTCGCTTTTGATTATTTTTTGCCATAAGAAATTACCTATTTTTAGAATTTGAGCTTTTGTGTCTTCATTAAAATCCACTTCTTGATTTGATTTTTAGCAAGTCAAGAGGCCCATTGATGGCTTATTTATTGGTTTTAGCGACAATATATGTATTGAAAACAAAAAATTTGAAGGAATTTTTGCGCAATGCTACACTTATTTTAGTAATCTGCGGGACGATTGCTGTGAGTTTTTTTTCACTTAATTATGGTTACATAAAAGACCGAGGAACTACAGGACGCACGGAAA
>CAZTYT010000203.1:0-4309 GCA_964618245.1 uncultured Legionella sp.
CAGCTATCTCATCTGTAATACTCACTAACTGAAGATTTAAAGGTGTGTGTGGAAATTTTTCTCGCAGCTCTTGTTCTATTTGATATAAATTGAATTCGCTATTTTCTATCATCGCCAGACTTGCTGGTTTTAATGCCATAATTTGACGACAAAGCTCCGATCCAATGGAACCCCCTCCTCCAGTCACTAATACTCTTTTTCCAGCAACTCCTGCTGTTAACTTGTCCCATTGTAAAAAAACCTCATCCCTGCCTAATAAATCTTCAATATTAACTGGTCTTAATGCATTCACTTCCACACGACCAGATGCCAAAGCAGAAAGGCTTGGTAAAGTTCTAAATGGCACATTACTATTTTCACAATAAGTTACTATTCGTCGCATTTCTACAGATCGCGCTGACGGAATTGCAATAAAAATCAAATCAATCGCATATTGTTTCACTCGTTCAGTGATTTGATGAATAGTGCCTAAAACAGGGACACCGTGAACTTCAAGGCCACGTTTATTAATATTATCATCAACAAAACCTACGGGTTGATAATAATTACTTCGTTTTAAATCTCGAACCAGGCTTTCACCCGCCAACCCTGCGCCAATAATCAGTACCCTTTTAATATCAGCAGAACGATGCCCACGTGCTCTTTTATCCCAATAAATACGCACTAACAACCGGCCACCACAAAGTAAAGTTGTTAAAATAATACAGTAAAGCGGTAAAATAGAACGGGGCAAATGATGCACTATAGAGGTTAAATAAAATACGGGGATAACCAACATCATGGCACTTAATGATGCTTTTAAAATTCGTAAGACATCATTAAGTGAAGAATAACGCCACAACCCCCTATAGGTTTTAAAATAAAAATAACAGATGGTCTGAATGGCTGTTAACATGCATAAGGCCATAAAGGAATGGGCAGAAGTTAACATTTTAGGGAATGGATGCATATTATAGCGTAACCAATAAGCTGTATACCAAGCAGCTGGGATTGCTAGAACATCAAACAGTAATACTGGTAATTTTAAGAAGAACTTTTTCATAAATATTATTATTTTTTGCATGATTAGAATTATAAGCACCTCATTCCATTTCAAGTTGTGATAGTACACTATGTTAGACTTTATAACAAAAAAATCTCATGAGGTTCGGGCACCCATCGTGGTGAATGCTCGGCCAAAGATTAGGTTCTGCCGCTAAAAACCCAAAAACTTGCCTTCTTGAATGCTATCAAGTGCAAATGTAATCTCTCGAAAATTTATCTCGGCCCAACAAAAATCTCATAACGATACGTTGATTGTGAGTCATCGCTAGTAAAAAAATGAACTAATTTATACTCGTTTTGCTTTTCAAGCTTTATTTTTAAACACTGATCGCTAGGGGTATAAATCACTCGGCCATGATCAATAAGTGACGTTAAAATAATGATAGCAGGCTTCTCTTTCATTACTTGCTCACAAAATCGCTCATAACGTGTTACAGGTGAATAATGAGCCATTTGAATATTATTTAGACAATATGAGTCCACAAAATTTAAGTTACTACTATAGGGGATCATTCCACTATCAGCCAAAATTACCGATTGCCCATTCTTTCCATGGATCTTTAACCAGTTAATGACTTTTGATCTTAATTGCTCTCCTTTAAGTGGGTTCTGACTAAAGTAACGATAACCATCTAAAGTCATTCCAGGAATAAAAAAGAATACCGTGCCTAAAAAAAATAAGGAGAGGCAAAAATAAAAAATATTTTCTTTTTTCGGCCAATAAGTAAATAACAAAATGTCCATGCCCTGTAATGCCAAAGGCAGTAATAGTGCGAAAGCCGGTAAAAATAAGCGGTTATCAAAGGCCACAATAGGTTCAGAGTTTATTAACATTAATAAATAAACCATACTAGGCAACCATAAAAAATAATGGCGTCGATCAGTTGCCACAACGCAGGCAGGTAATGAAAAAAGCAAAAATAACCACGCTAACTGCAAATATTTTATATCTAATGCGATATTAAATACCGTCAATAAACCTTTACAATAGACTGAATTGGGGAATAAATAACCAAAATAAAAAAAACGCCAAGCAAAATAGGGTATAAAAAATAGTGCTATCGTCGCAGCAAAAAGAAAAATACCTTTCCTATATAAATGAAGCTCAACTCGCCTTCCCGGTTTATTCCAACAAAGCAATAAAAAAAACAAGATCATCAAAGCAGATGCTTCGGGACGAGTCATTCCCGCCAAAACCATACACAATCCTGCACTAATAAAAAAATTTAGTTTAGGACTTACTTGTGCTAATGGAGTAGGACGATATCCCATTCCTCGAAAGCAAAAATAAACCGTAGCACAAATTAGCGCCTCATAGACAGCCGTTTCTAATCCACTAGCAGTCCAAATAATTTGGCCTCGATAAAATAAAAGTGCAACACAAGGAAGTAATGATACTCTTTGTGGAAACCAAAAACGGGTTAACAAATAAAGAAAATAAGTGGTAAAAAAAAGACCGAACACCCCAGCTATTTTCAAAACAATAACTGGATCCCCATTAAGCAATAAAGTTATTGTAGCCAAGACAACAAAACTAAAATTGGAATATCCTTCTACAGGTGGGGCAAAAACATTCCAGAGCAATCCATTGCCAGCAGCCCAATTTTTAGCATACCGCAATGAAATATACATATCATCGATAGTAAAAGGCCAAATTGCCTGGATTTGTAAAAAAAATAGATAGAAAAAGACTATAACCCAAATACTATCGTACCAACGAAGTTCCCATTTCATTGAGTTAAGGCCATGAAAGTTAGTGTAACAAAACACCATAAGTTAATTCGTGATAATTGATCACTTAAAAAAACAATCACTGGATCATCATTATCAATATCTTGGGTAGCCAACCAACCAAAACGCCAAAGTGCAATTGCAGCAAAAGGAACTGTTAGCATAAAATAAAAAGACTCATCACGGGCGTAGATAATATAAAAAATATAGGTAATAAAAGTAACAATTCCTATTCCTATAATTAATCCATTCAACATAGCCGGATGATATTTTCTCAGAACCTGGCGTGTGGCATGCTTTAAACCCAATCGCATCTCCAGCCTGCGTTTATTTAAAGCAATAAACAAACTCAATAAGGTTGCAGCAACAGTTAACCAGCCTGATATAGGTAAGCCAATCCCAATAGTGCCAGCTAAAACACGTAGCATAAATCCTGTTGCTATGCACAAAACGTCTAAAACAGGAATAAGTTTGAATAGATGATTATAAGCCACATTCACAATCAAATAAGCACATAAAATTAACGCCAATTTTTTTGAAATAAACCAGCCTAAAACAAGACCACCTATCAGCAAGAGAAATAGCATACTTACTGCTTGAGCAACAGTGACCTTTTCACTCGCTAAAGGACGATGGCGTTTATGAGGATGTAAACTATCTTCTGAGCGATCTTCAATGTCATTATAAATATAGACTGCACTTGAAATTAAGCAGAATGCTAATGAAGCTAGCAAAGCAGATCCAAAATAGCCTGGTATAGGCGTATAGCAAAAACCCAGCATGACAAACACAGCTTTTGCCCAATGGGGCACACGAAGGAGCCAAAATAAGTTCTTTAGCTTTTCTCTAAAGCTCACTTTTATCGTGTCATCATTCATTAATTTAACCACCTTACTCATTTCATTAAACAGCAAATGTAGTCTGATTGCAGCCAAAATGGCAATATAAAAACAGCATGAAAATCAGTATGCATCTGTTTATTAAAAGTAACACAATTCAGAAAAAAAACATCATTTCAACATGTTAATTGCTAAATAAATCATCTTAAATAGTCATTTTTCTAGAATTTGCTAAAAAATAAGCAAGTCACATTGCATTTAAACAATGAAACGATAAGATCAAGATAAGAGACTATTTAATCATGTACTCTGTACAATATCTTAAGAGAGGGAAATTCTTATGCGTTTTATTCTTGAACCCAAAAAGATTGAACAATTCCATGAATTACGTATTGATTACGAAGCAAAAAACCACGTTGACCTTGAAAATGATTCAACCCTTTTTGGTCTACCAACTCTGTTTGGAGGAACTGATATAAAAAACAGACGCAAACAAATTTCCTTTTTAGAAAAAATAAATTTTATTCTCCAGCCTTATTTATTTAAAGAAAAAGAAATTGAGACAGTGGAGCAATGGCAATGTAATTTAATGGCTAGCAAAATATTGATAACCGCTTGTCTTTATGTCCAAGAAGAGATCAGCAGTCCTAAAGAAAACTCCACCTTATATTGTCTACTTAATCAATATTTAGGTA
>CAZTYT010000204.1:0-4306 GCA_964618245.1 uncultured Legionella sp.
AAAACGGTTAAATTAAATTCGTTTGAAATGGAAATAAAGTAAAGTCAAAAATAGTAAGATCAACAAAAGCCACGAAACAATCATTCCTCAAATGCATGGCCAAGCGTGTTGTTAAGACCTATCTTCAGTTGACATAGACTTCTCATTTTACAAAAAGGGTACTATTAAAGTGAAATGGTCCTATCTTTATATTTTCTCCATAAGCCCAAACGCTTAATGCGATACTCAATAAGCTCGCTTGATACCCCAATTCTTTGAGCAAGTTTTCTTATATCTTCCTTCTCTTGAACGCATCTTTTTATGATAGACTCGGGTAATAGTAAAGCTGCTGCCAGATAATATGCATCGTGCTCTTCTTGAGCATCATATGTTCTACCAAAAGTATTAGCAATTTTGCATATTTTTGTAAGTTTGTGTCCCAAGAAAATGTGCCAACATTCCTCCAAAAAAGTTATCCGTTGACGTTCAATCGAATGTGTATCATTTCTTAAAATTAACCATTTATCATTGCTCTCATCCAAAGGAACACTCATAGCTGACCATTGATTTTTTCCAATATCACTTAAATGATGTACGCATTGGTGATCTATATCAAATGATTCCAAATCGCTAAGAGTATAAACAGAAACATTTTTTATTTTAATAAGTAATGGATCGAATTTATCTGTGTCAGAAAGATCAAGTTCCTTTCGAAGTTCTTGCGCTATTTCTTCCATTTCTGATTTAGAGAGCATTATGGGCTGGCTGTCTATATATGAGGAACGTAGCAATGTAGGATGTGCTTTACGAGTTTCCTCTTGATGGACTATTTTCAATATATTAGCAACCTGTACCAAGTTGTTAATTGTTTCAGAAGTTATATTTTTATCTGCTCGAAAATGTACTAACGCAACATTTTGAAGAGTTAGACCATAATTTGTAGCTTCTTCGCCTAACCACTCTAAAATTCTTATGCGCGAATTATTATCCGGTTCCCCTTCTCCACGCTCAATTCTAGCTAGACTGGAAAAGCTAACACCAATAATTGATGATAGCTTTCGAATACTATAGCCAAGATCATCTCGCTTTTTTTTCAGTAAATGGATGAGTTTTTGTGTATCTTCATTCATAGCAATGTGTTCCTCGCACGCATTGACACGGCATAAATAAACAGATAATCTGTATCTGTGTTTTATACACAGCTTCGCACATAGATGCAAGTTGATGCTAATGATGGGCAAATTGGGAAAACTTAACTTATACAGGTGACGACATGAAGAAGAATAAAAAAAATGGTGTTCGTGCTAGTGGCAAAATAGCAAGCGATGCTGCAAAAAGCCTTGGTAAAAAAGACGCTTCATCTAAATTGAAGTCTATGGCAGGCAGTGCTCTTGTAAACAGGAAGAAATAACATCGATTAACGTTATAGGTTTAATAATATGGAAAAAAGACCAATTGATTTAATGAGGGAGTCTGGTGGTGCATTTAAGATCGAATCAGATGACAATAGCCCGATACAGGAATTTTGTACATTAAATGGTGGTTTAGCAATAGTTACGAAGAATGCTATCCATGAGATACAACTTGCTGATCAAATTGACCCTAAGCGGGAGAATCCGAACCTTCCTCATAATGTACAGAGGCGCGTTCTTGATATTGGGTCTGATTCTGTTTTAGTAGGAAAGACATTGTTAACTGCTAATGTCTTATTTAAACAAAAATTTCTTCCCTCATTTGTTAATATTCACAAAGCAATGTCATTGGTTCTTGAAATTCTTATGGATTTGGTTGCTATGGATACCGCCTCTGAAGAATTTATTGACATTGAAAAGAAGCAAATTCAGGACGCAGAAAATCGTTCACAGAATAATTCACTTGTGATACCTTCAATTAGTGATGTTGGGCAGCGTGCTAAATCATTTATCCAAAAAGCCAATCATGTTGAAGATGCAATTATTGACATGATACGATTATTTTATCCTGAGTTAGCAGCAGGGCATTTTGAAACTATCGTAAACAATTTGGAAACCAAATACAGTACTGATGATAATTTTGTTCAATTTCTTAAAGACGTTTTACCATTTATGAAAATGGTGAGAAACATAAGAGATTGTTTGGATCACAGGAATGTAAAAAATGCGAAAGTATTAAATTTTAGAATGAATCCAGATAGCACAATAAGTCCACCAACAATTGAAATAAAATTTCGTGGCACAATTCTTGAAGCAACACCATTATCTTGTTTTATGCCTGCTACAACAAAAAGTATGCTCTGTATAATTGAGGATTTGATAGCTTTTCTCTGTTCGAAACACGTTCAACCATTTGGTAATACTCCTATACAAGTAGGATTGACTCCTGAAAATACTCGTCGCAATAAATTTATTCGATACAGTTATTATACAAATGTTACGAACCAATGGATGCCGATAAATTAAATTGTTATCTCTTGATAATCTGTAAACTAATGATGATTCAAAAACATCTGTTGGTACTTTTGTTGGTACATCTAAAATTCACCAAAAATTTCATCAATAAAATCAACACCACAGGAATTGAATTCAATTCCCGCCGCCTCCACCACTTAATTCCTTGATTTATATATAATAAACATACATATCTTTATGCTGCGGCACCATGTAATCACTTTTTTAGTTTTTTGCTGTTTTAAAAATAATTTGAATACACACACTACCCAATAAATAGGTAAAGGAATGTACCGTTTAAACCTAGAATTAATTAAACAAATAGAAGATTTTTTTAATATTAAAAAGAACAATATAATAAAAGAGTTTTGTCCAGATGCTGAAAGCATAAAGCGGCAAATGGCTGCTAATGGTATGCTTAACTCTGGAAATACTCTTATTTCAATTGTTGATATGGCTGCTAAAAAATTTGAAAACTTTCTTGAGGAGAGTTTAAAAGTTTATAAAGAAGTATATGAAGGAAATATTAATAAAATTTATACTTGTTCTTCTAGTGATCGGGCTCTTTAATACAAAACAAAAGGAAATTGAAAAAGATTTGAATAATTATTTGAATAAGGAATTAAATTCTATTTCTAGTTTAGATAAAGCAAAAGAACAGGCTTTAGTGCGATTTTCAAATACAGTAAACTCAATTAACTGCCTATATGCGATTAGAATCAAGACTTATTTGATATACATTTTAAAGAAATCTTGGAAAGATAATATCTTAATCAAATTAGTTATACAGATCGTTCCAGTTCTGATCGGAGTTTTAGTAGGTTATTATTTAAAGCAAATCTAATTTGCAGGACGAAGGGGACGGACCCCTATAAAAAATGATAGCTGCACCATTTTGTATTATTTGATTGGTCTAAGAGCCCCTGACTTAAGTTGATCATCAATCCATTTTTTGGCTTTGTTAATTATATATTCTTCTGCTTCTTCTATTGTCTTGTGTACATCACCGAGAATTTGCTGATCAATTGTTTCTTTGGCATGTATAGTAATCCATGCATTTGAGCCATAAGAACCATTTTCACCATATACTGACCAACCAATATCACAATTTTTATAAAGTTCATTTCCATCTTTTCGCATACTCATATATGAATTTATGAAGTGGTCAACCAAAATGTTACACCCCAGTTAAGCAACTTTCATTAAAACCTCACTCTGTTTTTCAAATTGATTTGGGCTTACATATCCTAAATAAGAATGCAATCGGTGGCTGTTATAGAACATGGTGATGTAATTCAAAATGTCCTGTTGAGCTTCCCATCGAGATTGATAGTTTCGCCATTGAACTCGTTCTTGTTTCAAACTGCCAAAGAAGCTTTCAATAACACTATTATCCCAGCAATCACCCTTTTTACTCATACTGCCAATATAACCATTACTCTTTAATAAGTTACGGTATTGGTAACTTGCGTATTGAGTTCCCCTGTCTGAATGAACAACGAGTCCTGATGATGGCTTTCGCTGCCAAATAGCCATATTCAGCGCATCACAGACTAATGTTGCTTTCATTCTGGAACCCATACTCCAACCCACTATTTTTCTTGAAAATAAATCCATAACAACCGCTAAATAGAGCCAGCCTTCCTGAGTCCAGACATAAGTGATATCAGATACAAAAGCTTTATTTGCTTCATTAACATTAAACTGTCTATTTAAAATGTTTTCATAAACCGGCTGCCTATGGTTGCTATTTGTTGTTACCTTGTATTTCTTTCGATAGCGGACAAAAACTTGAGCCTCTTGCATTAAACTTTGAGTTCGTCTTCGACCTATGGGATAGCCTAACGCATTTAAAGCGTTCTTCATCCTGCGGCTCCCATAGCAATACTGGCTGGCTTCAG
>CAZTYT010000205.1:0-4261 GCA_964618245.1 uncultured Legionella sp.
AAACCACTAATAGTGGAGCATCATGGAGTTATACTATTGATAGTTCGACCCTTCCACCGCTTTTTTCTTCTAATGGTTCATTTGCTTCAGCTTCTTGCAGTGGTAGTACCTGTGTTGCTGGTGGAACTTACACAGCAACAAATACTAACTCATATCCTCTAATTGCTACTACTAATAACAGTGGAGCAAGTTGGGCTTATACTTTATTTAATGGTACTCCTGCTCTTCCTCCTGGCTATAGCACCGGAGGACGCATACGAGGTATCTCTTGTAGCGGTACTATCTGCGTTGCCGGAGGTAACTACACTGGGGCTGGAGCTGTAGTTTACCCATTGCTGGCTACAAGCTCAAACAGTGGCGTTACTTGGAGTTATGTTACAACGTTACCTGCTGACTTTGTTAGTGCTGGAAGATTAAATTCTGCGAGCTGTAGTGGTACAAACTGTGTTGCAGCAGGGTTTTATAACAATGGGGCCCAAGTTCCTTTAATTATGGCTAGCACTAATGGTGGGGCAACCTGGAGTGTGACGCTTTCGGGCACTTCCACTTTGCCAGCTAACTTTGTGTCTGGTTCATTTCTTAATTCAACTTGTAATGGTTCTACTTGTCTTGCTGTTGGTTCTTACAGTACAACTACGCTGTCTAATCAGCCATTTGCAGCAACAAGTCATGATGGTGGTTTAACCTGGAGTTACACAGTTACCACTGCGACCACTACGCTTCCAGCTCTTACAATTGGTATTTTAGTCAGCCCATCATGCAGTAGTAATGTGTGCATGATTTCAGGGTTTTATCAGAGTGGGGGTGTCCAATACGGATTGATTGGGGTTAGCACTGACTCAGGTAATACCTGGACTTTCCCTGTGAATGGAACATCACCAGCTTTACCAGCAGATTTCTTAAATGATGGTGCATTTTCTGGTACTGGTATTCCTGCAGCACTTTTACCGCACTCATTGCAAGCTATTTTTAGTAATAAATTGCACTAGTCACCTATTTAAAATAGTTTGAGCCAAATGGCTCAAACTATTTTTATCATTCTCATTTCTATCAGTTCCTGCCCAATTTTTATAGCCAGATCTTTTTATTCGCGGTAAAATCCCCAGTTATTTTTTAAAAAGAGACCATTAATATGTTGGAAGTAAACCAAATTAACCTCCATCTGGTGGATCTGGATAAGCGAATTAAGGCGCTTAGGGGGTATCTTTGACTTTGACACTAAAAAGGAACGTTTAGAAGAAGTTGTACGTGAATTAGAGTCTTCTACGGTTTGGGATAATCCCGAAATAGCACAATCTTTGGGGCGTGAGCGTACGCAACTGGAAAATATTGTTTCTTCACTTGAGCAATTAGCTCAGGCAGTAAGTGACTCCATGGAGTTATTTGAATTAGCCCGGGAAGAAAATGATGAACAATCCATTCAAGAAATTGGGAATGAAGTCAATAGCATTGAGCAAAAAGTTGCTAAAATGGAATTTCGCCGCATGTTTTCTGGAAAAACAGATACATGCAATGCTTACTTGGATATCCAATCAGGTTCAGGCGGCACTGAGGCTCAAGATTGGGCTGAAATGATATTACGTATGTATTTGCGCTGGGGAGAACAACATGGGTTTGCTACAGAGCTTATTGAATGTTCACCTGGCGAAGTTGCCGGGATAAAAAGTGCTACTATTCATTTTAGCGGTGAATATGCTTTTGGATGGCTTCGTACGGAAACAGGAGTTCATCGTTTAGTGCGTAAGTCTCCCTTTGATTCAGGAAATAGACGACATACCTCTTTTGCTGCAGTTTTTGTTTCCCCTGAAATTGATGATGATATCGAAATAGAAATTAATCCGGCGGATTTACGCATTGATACTTATCGTGCTTCAGGTGCTGGAGGGCAGCATGTTAACCGAACTGACTCTGCGGTGAGGATAACTCATATGCCAAGTGGCATAGTGGTACAATGTCAGACGGATCGTAGCCAGCATCGCAATAAAGATCAGGCGATGAAACAATTACGTGCTAAGCTGTATGAATTAGAAGTACAAAAGAAAAATGCAGAGCAGCAAGCATTAGAAGCTAGTAAAACAGACATAGGGTGGGGATCACAAATACGTTCGTATGTATTGGATCAGTCTCGTATTAAAGACTTGCGTACTGGCGTTGAAACTAGTAATACGCAAGCGGTGTTAGATGGTGCATTAGATCAGTTTATCGAAGCCAGTTTAAAGGCAGGAGTAGGGCAGCATGAGTGAAGAACAAATAGAGCATTTAGATGAAAGTGAAGTTTACCAGATTCGTAAACAAAAATTAGCCGAATTACGTACCCAAGGATTTAATTTTCCTAATGAATTTCGCCGTGAGCATTTAGCTGCTGATCTGATTAAAAAACATGGTGAAGCAGAAAAAGAAGCCCTGATGGGACAACATGTTAAAGTTTCTGTTGCTGGGCGTATTGTCTTAAGAAGGATTATGGGGAAAGCCAGTTTCTTTCATATTCAGGATGTTTCCGGACGTATCCAGGTCTATATTAGAGCCAATGACTTACCCGAAGTTTATGAGCAATTTAAACACTGGGATCTTGGTGATATTGTTGGAGTGAAAGGCGAGCTATTTAAAACAAATACTGGCGAGCTTACGGTGAATGCAGAGCATGTTGAGTTACTGACCAAGTCCTTAAGGCCACTTCCTGATAAATTTCATGGGTTGGCAGACCAAGAGATGAAGTATCGTAAGCGTTATGTGGATTTAATTGCTAATGAAGAGAGCAGGACTACCTTTTTGGTTCGTTCTCGTTTGATTCAGGCATTTAGACAATTTATGGATCAAAATGAGTTTCTTGAAGTAGAAACTCCTATGATGCACCCCATTCCAGGTGGCGCAGTGGCTCGTCCATTCATTACTCATCATAATACCCTGGACATGACGATGTATCTTCGAATTGCGCCTGAACTTTATTTGAAGCGCCTGGTAGTCGGTGGTTTTGAGCGTGTTTATGAGATTAATCGTAACTTTCGTAATGAAGGAATTTCCACTCGCCACAATCCAGAATTCACAATGGTAGAATTTTATCAGGCTTATGCGGATTATAAGGATTTAATGAATTTTACGGAGCAATTATTACGTCATTTATGTGATGCAGTATTAGGGACTCGTCAAGTGGAATATCAAGGTAAGACCATTTATTTTGACAAACCTTTTGTACGAATGACAGTAAAAGAAGCTATTTTGCATTATCATCCAGAGGTTAGTGCCCAGCAATTGGAAAATATAGATTCTTGTCGCCAGCTTTTACAGGAAAAGGGATTTGCATTTAAAAATACCGATGGGTTAGGCAAGTTACAGATGATCTTTTTTGAAGAAACTGTAGAGCATCAATTATTTCAACCTACCTTTATCACAGGTTATCCTACTGAAGTCTCGCCCTTGGCGCGTCGTAGCGATAGCGATCCTGAAGTGACTGATCGATTCGAGTTTTTTATTGCTGGACGTGAAATTGCCAATGGTTTTTCTGAATTAAATGATGCAGAAGATCAGGCAGAGCGTTTCCGTAAGCAAGTTGCGGAAAAAGATGCTGGGGATTTGGAAGCAATGCATTATGACAGTGATTATATTGAAGCATTGGAATATGGTTTGCCTCCTACAGCAGGTGAGGGTATAGGTGTCGACAGGTTGATTATGTTGTTTACCAATTCTCAATCAATTCGTGATGTTATTTTATTTCCCCATTTACGAAAGTAAATATAGCACGATCCCATTAAGTTTTAGATACGGTACAAGTGAGCCGGTAAAGAAGTGTATGCAAATACATGGTTGAAGCCGAGTGAACTTGTAACGAAATATAAAATTTAGTGGGACGGGCATAGATATTTTATGCGAGAGGTATTTGGTTTTTTATCCTCTTTATTTATCAGGTGATGTATGTTGGTGGCAGGTTTTCAAAAAGTAATTAATTACACTAGACAAATCCAGGAAGTGGGGTTATTTGCTACAATGGCAGATTCCAGGTGGTATGCTGCTTTTGGAGCATCCCCTGTTTTTTTTATTATATTACCTTTTATAGGACTTTTACTAACGGGTAATGCATTGATTAATGCTTATCATCTGGCCAAAGCAGATAATAAAAATTTGCGTCTCTGGCTGGATTTTATCGGGTCGGCTGTTTGCGCTACTTTAGCAAGCGTTTCTTTGTATGGGGCAGTGATATCGGCGATTTTAGGATTAAGTTTTATAGCTGGCCCATGGTTTTTCTTTGGTAGTTTGATAGTCGCTA
>CAZTYT010000206.1:0-4258 GCA_964618245.1 uncultured Legionella sp.
CAGGCAATAATGCTGCACAAAATAAAACGGTTGTTGCACCTGAGGGCACAAAAACTACTCATGTGCAAAAATTGCTAATCTATAAAATGTTAGATTTTTTAAATCAACACGGAACCCAGTTTAATGATGCCCGAACCATTTTTCATCAACACACAGGTTTAGGAACTAAATACAGTAATACAAAAAATGCAGATGATCCGATTGAGGTGCATCAACTTGATTTTCCATCTATTTATCGCAAGCTGTATGCAAAAATTACCAAACATCGTGCAGGGTACGAAGCTTATAATCATACCCATTATTTAATGATGGGACTTACCGCTCAACGCAAAATAATGCGTGCGGGTTTTCAATATGGTGTATTTAATGATGTATTTACAGCAAATTCTGTTTATGTAAATGCAGAGCATGCTCAATTAATGCAAGACTACTTCTGTCAGATATTTGGCCTGAGCCAATTACCAGATGATCCGATTGCGTTAATTAATAAAGCTAACGAAACATTGGAATTAAACATTAAGAAGCTAGCCAATAACGATAACGTTAATGATAGTACAATGGACATCTTACTTAAGAAAGAAGAGGTGCGCCTTGATGTACTGAGATCGTTTGAAGTAGTCATTCAACAAGTTAGCCAACACTATCTTACCCATGAATGGAGTACACCTGAAAAACAAGAGGAAAAAATGCTTTTTTTTCAGGCTGTTACCAACATTTTAAATAATTTTAAAACCTTGTCTGGTTTAAAAAATGAAACCGCCAGAAGCTTTGCACAACAGTTGAACCTGTTGGGAGAAAGCGGAATTGTTAACATGCTCCGCGAGCAGCACAAAGCGGTAGAAGAGAATTTCAATCGTCTGCAAGAAACATTGGACCAAAAATTAATTAATTTCTTTACAGGAATAATAAAACAACTCACGCCCGAGGCTTCTGATACCGATATCAATCAAAAGCTTCTTGAACTAATTAATGCGTCTGAGTTTAAAGGATTAGCTAACCATCCTCCTGCGATAAAATTAACTTTTATTTTTCAACAGCTAAAATTGGATGAGCAAATTATTGATCCTGATAGAAAAGGTAATGTTCTGAAAGAATTAATCCAAAGCTTTGAAAAACAATCGTACGATGGAATAGATAGCTTTGTTAAGCTTTATCAGAAAACCCAGATTTTAATAGATGATTTAAATGCTATACGTCCCTTAATTCCAGATGAAAAAGCTGTATTTGATAATTATGAATTATCTTTACAACACAAGACAAAAGAACTTATTAAAAATGCCGCTTTCAAATTTTATAAAGGAAGTGAGCTTCCTTCGCAAGTACCCGCAGCCGGAAGCTTCCTGGATCTGGTTGAGCGTTACGCTATCCTTCATTATGGAGTAATTGATCGTGCGCAAATCCAAAATGAAGCATTACAACAACAAAACCAGGAATTGGAAACCCATATTGAACAATTGAATAAACAATTGGATGAAGAAAAAGCGAAAGCAAAGTCATACCAAAAGTTGCTCAATGATCCTCAAGAGGCGAATTATCTCATCCTAATTGAACAAAAATTACGCCCACTAACTGAGAACTATTTAGCCCTCTTAGAAAAAGATAAAACCAGTGACCTGAAAAAAGATCAAAAAATTACTATCATAAGACAATTAATTACTGGTCTAAATGATGTCGAGCAGCAGCCTAAAGCTTCGATTCGGGTACAAAATTTCTATCAACAATTAGAAGGCGCTATAAACGAACTTAAAGCGCATCGTGATCCAACATGGGAACGTTATATCAAAAATACGCTGTTGGTAGCAGGTATTTTATTATCTGGTATTCTTCCTGGATTATTTGCACTTGCCGCCTATACCAAGATAGGAAACACAACCAGTAAATCGCCTCTTTTTTGGCAATCGGCAGGAGCAAATATCGTCAACAAATTAAATCAGGTAAAACCGCTTACAGAAAATCAAACCGAAATCCAACACGATTCATCCTCATCAGTGAACCTCCCTTGACTTGTATTATTTTTATCAACTTCGCTTATTTAATTGCAAAAAAGACGCCATTAAAGCAGCTTCGCTTTTTTTAATTTGAAGTGTTCATTTATCGCTCATGTCAAGTCGATTTTTCGAAAATTTAATTTTAAAAATTACTGCAGAATTAAAAATGTGATGCTAGACTTTAGGTCGAGTGGACTGAAGTGTGTTCCACGGTTTTTGTTTTAAATCAAAAATTTAAATAAAAAAAAAGAAGGATGGTATTTAATATGGAAGCAACAAAAAACACATTTTTAAAATCAACAATTGCAGTTGCTTTATTAGCTTCTGGCGCTGCTTTCGCTGCTGCTCCAAACAGTGGACAATTAGTTATAGTTAACGGTTTAGCTAACGTATCTTCAGGTACTGTGGGTGCGAGTGCTTCTAGTGTTTCAGTTGTTGTATCTGATGCTACTGGTCCATGCTCAACTACAGCTAGCGTTGCTTACGGTGGAACTGTAGTTGTTAAATGGGCTACTGCAAATACTCACAGCGCTACTTCTTGTACTGACATTACTTCAGTTGCTGTTACACCACTGAAACAAACTGTTGGAACATTGTCTACTATTATTTATGACTCTGTTACTTCAACTACTATTCCTGCTGCTACTGCTACAGCTGCTATCAGTTTCACTGCACCAACTACTGCTTATGCAAACATGGCGTTAGTTGTTAACGGAAATGGTGTTCCAGCTGCTCCAGTAGTTGCTAGTGCTACAGCTTGGGGTGTGGGCACAGCTGCTGCTCCTACTTTCGCTGCTGCTAACGGTGCTTTAACTGCTCCTGGCGTTCCTGGTGCTGTAGGTGCTTATGGTTTGAAAGCTGAAAAAATCATGAGACGTTATGCTGTTGTTCCTTACGCTTCTGTTAATTAATAATTAAATATTAATTTTCAGCTTTCACTTCAGCTCAGAATAGCAGTACAATCTCTGAGCTGAAGCCCCTAATAAATAATCCATTATGAAATTAATTAATCTCGTTATTGTAATACTGTTAACATCCTCTTTTCTTGTCAGTTGTGGTCAAAAAGGTCCTCTCTATTTACCTGAAAAAAATAGTGCAACAACAAAGTAAAATGCGAGCCCAATAATGAGTATCAAGTTTACAAAAATGCATGGTTTGGGTAATGATTTCATGGTAATTGATGGAGTCAATCAACCTATCAATTTACATCCAAAACAAATTGCGCAACTTGCTCAACGACATACCGGCGTAGGTTTCGATCAATTATTATTAATTGAAGCAGGACAACAACAAGATATTGATTTTACTTATCGCATCTTTAATGCAGATGGCCAAGAGGTAGGGCAATGTGGTAATGGGGCACGTTGTCTAGCCGCTTTCGCTAGATATTATGGGCTTACTACAAAAAATCATATAAAAGTAGCTACTAGAACTACCCAAATGGATTTATATATTGAAGCTGATAACCTCATTCGGGTTGATATGGGTATTCCTAAATTGGCTCCAGCTCAAATACCTGTAAAAGCAAACGAGCAAGCTACTGAATACCAATTGCCATTAGCCAACGGTGAATCAATTTCGTTTTACGCGATTAACGTAGGTAATCCTCATGCAGTATTATTAGTGGATACCATTAGCACTGCACCGGTAATGACTTTAGGACAACAAATTAGTGTTCACCCCAACTTTCCTGACCAAGTCAATGTAGGATTTATGCAATTAGTTAATTCCCAACACATCCGTCTGCGCGTTTATGAGCGTGGTTGTGGTGAAACACAGGCCTGTGGTAGTGGCGCAGTAGCTGCTGCTGCAATCGGCCGCTTGTATCATAGTTTAGATAAAAAAATAACTGTTAGCCTTCCTGGAGGTGATTTAATCATAGAATGGCCAGCCTTCGATCAATCAATTACACTCACCGGGCCAGCCACCTTTGTTTATGAAGGACTGTTATTTTCCTAATTTAGCAATATTGCTTTGCTAGGTGACTTACGATACAATGAGCAATATTTTATCATTATGAGCAATAATCCCCATGTATAGCAAAATAGATGAAACCTATCGCTTAACTAAAGACTCATACTGTTTGACAAGGCTCACTCACCCACGAAAAAACCGTCAAGGAAATTGGGGGATTTTAATTATTGAAAGTATAGACAGCGATGATCAGCCCGTTATTATCCAAGTAAGTCATGGCTTTCATCCGTATGATTCCTATCAAGTAAGCTTACTTACCCCCGAGCAATTAAAACAAATAAAATCTGGCTCTTCCA
>CAZTYT010000207.1:0-3357 GCA_964618245.1 uncultured Legionella sp.
TAGCTACTAATTGAACTGTGTATTTTTCATTAGCTTTTGTACTGATTCGTTTTGTTTTAGAGTGCATTGCCACATGTTGTTGTTTTAGCTTTCCCCCAGCCAAGTTTTTTGATTTCTTGTGTCTTTGCTTTGTCTGAGCGTACTTTTTACTACTTTTTACTGCTCTTTCCGCAATCGCAGGCACCTGCCCCGCTAAACCCTTGCTAAGAATGTCCAGATTTTGCTTTTCAGCCAACGAATGCACTATCAATTCTCGAGTTGATGAGTCTTGCCAGGATGCAATTTGGCTTGGCAAAACAGGAGATTGCATGGCCACTTGGGGTACTTGTGGTCGCGGCTCTTCGATAAACGCTTTCGAAATAAACAAGCTACAAATTCCCGCAAATGCAGCAGCCCCTACAGGAATACCTACTTTTTTCGCTACCTCTAAAGGAGTCTGTTGTTTTTTGGAAAAGCAATTAAAAACAAAGGATTCCAAGCTATTGTTAATTTTTGCAATATTACCTTTTGTCTGATGATAAAATTGTTTTAACTGAACATCTGATAAGGGTTTGGTGATTAATCGTAAATGATTCGCGCGCTGTAAGACATAACCTCTCGCTTCACTTTCAGTTAAAGAACCTAATTCTATTGAATGTACCAAATCATTAAAGAAAGTTGCAGACAGACTATTAACAGCAGCAACTAAAGAATAATCAGAAAGCAAACAAACATGAAAAAAGCTTAATTCACCCTGATTTTTAATTGCCAGCATAATTTCTTTAATAAAAGTCTCAGGCAAATGTTGGGCATCATCAATCAAAAGTAAAACATGTGATCGACGCTCATTGACTTGAGCCACCAGCGAGGAAACATCCGTATTCATATCGCAGTTCAGGTAAAACTGATTAGCGATTTCTTCAATAATCGCCTCACGATTGCAAGGAACTCTGGCTGTTATAGACATGGCTTTGATTTGGGGATCCAAATTTTCTTGTAATAAAGTAGCGAAAGAAGTTTTTCCTCCCCCCTTCTCTGCCAAAATGGTTACCAATACGTTATTAAAAAGGAGTAAATGATTGATGAAGGTAGTTTTTGACAACCAAGATTCTGGTTTTAATAATATCCTTGGTTGTAATACAGCAGCTAACTCAGACTGAAACATTCCCTCATTCATTTTTAACTCTCCTTCAAACTGCAGTAATAAGCGTATTAGATAAATCATCCTCTGTCACCTGATCCTCAAGATAACAATGACCAGGTTTTTTAATTAATACAAATCGTAATTTTTTATTTTTTATTTTTTTATCCAATCCCATCAATTCCCTTAACTTTTTCAGATTGATGTTTGCTGGAATTTTATGGGGCAATCTTGCATCTTGCAACATTTGTTCTACTTGTTTTACCAAGGTCCAATCAATTAAGCCTGATTGATAGGATAATACTGCCGCACAATACAAACCGATTGCAACTGCTTCACCATGCAACCACTGTTGATAATGTGTATAGGCCTCTAACGCATGAGCAAAAGTATGCCCTAAATTTAATAAGGCACGCTGTCCTCTTTCTTTTTCATCGCTTTCAACAAATTGTGCTTTAATACGGCAACATTCGGCAATAAGCTCTGGTAATAAAGGATAGCTAGCAGTTAGGCCTTGTTGTAAAGCATAAGAAAGTTTATTTAAAAAATCGCCCCCTGCCAATAGACCATATTTGATCATCTCAGCTAACCCTGCGCGAAACTCTCGCTCTGGCAAGGTATGCAGGGTCGCTATATTGATAAAAACTGCTTGAGGCTGATAGAAACTGCCAATCATGTTTTTACCCAAAGGATGATTAATTGCTGTTTTCCCTCCCACGGAAGCATCGACCTGCGCTAAAAGTGTAGTCGGTATTTGAATAAAACCGACTCCTCGTTGATAGGTTGATGCTGCAAAACCGGTCAAGTCACCTATGACGCCTCCCCCTAAAGCCATAAGAGTAGTATCTCGATGATGTTTTTTTTGAATCAAAGCATCATAAATAGCGAATAAGCTTTGCTGATTTTTATATTGTTCACCATCTTCAAGAATAAGTGTATCGCATTGCACATCCACAAAAGCAGAGTGAATTTGGCTTAAGTAAAGCGGGGCAATTGTTTGATTGGTAACGATAAGAACTTGCGGTGACTTCACGATGGTTTGCAATATTCCTTTAAAATCAAAACCATCACGAAAAATAAAAATAGGATAGCGATGTCCAATTAAAGAAACATCGACTTGTTCATAAGCTTTAAAGTTCGCCATAAATATATTTGATTATATTATTAGCCACCGCTTTGACAGTTAACTTATCAGTTTCAAAACTTACATCAGCAAGTTCATCATAAAATGGCTCACGTTCATCTCTCAGCAGCTCAAGCCGTCCTTCCAAATCATTCGTTTGCAGCAAAGGCCGTTTGGTGTCACGTTTTGTTCTTTCATATTGTTGTTGCAATGAAGTTTTAAGGTAAATGACAGTGCCTCTTCCCGCAAGCGCATTTCTGTTTTCCGGGGTCATGACTACGCCACCACCAGTTGCTAAAACAATATTAGTTTTCTGAGTTAATTCATCAATTACTTTTTGCTCACGACGTCTAAATCCTTCCTCGCCCTCTATATCAAAAATCCAGGATATATCTGCACCTGCGCGCTCCTCAATGACTTCATCCGAGTCAAAGAATTCAAGTTTGAGCTCCTTTGCCAAAGCACGACCAATTGTGCTCTTCCCAGCACCCATAGGTCCAATCAGAAAAATATTTCGTACTTTAACTATGCTCATTTTTTATTACATACCTCTTCAACTGTAGTGTCATAAATTAAACAAGTTATTATAACAACAAATTATTACATCATGCAGGTCATTCGATCTTCAAAAAGGTCGCCGCCTAATATTTTACACAAATACCAGCTAAAAACCCATAAAAAATTATTTATGATCAAAAACTAAAAGCTTACCCGGTTTATCAAAATTCACAGAACCAGTGATTTTTGGCGCTTTAATAGACACTTCGCTTGCTTTGCCAGCAATAATCCTTGGAGTAATAAAAATAAGCAATTCATCTTTTTTTAAAGAAACCTGCTTATTTCTAAACAAATTGCTTACTCCTGGTAACTTACCCAAAAATGGAACTCTACTAATTGTACTACTTTTATCTTGCTGATAAATACCACCTAGAACAATGGTTTGACCATTACCTACCAGCACATTGGTTTGGATTTCCTTTGTAAGTATAGCAGGAACTCCATTATATAGTTGCGCCGAAGTGGTATCTTGATTAATTTTTAATGACATCAACACCTTATGGTCAGGTGTAATTTGTGGAACCACCTTCAAACTGAGCACTGCTTTCTTAAAGGA
>CAZTYT010000207.1:3367-4182 GCA_964618245.1 uncultured Legionella sp.
AAATGGCAGTTGCACCGCTTGAAGTAGACTCCTGATAAGGAATTTCTTGCCCAGCATCAATAACAGCAGGTTGCTGATTCGTTGTAATGAGTCTCGGATTTGATATTAACTCTGCCTTCCCTTCACTTTCCAATGCAGAAAGCTCCAAATCGAGTAAAATATTATCTCCTAGTTTGGCTAAAGCGACTCCCATAGAAGCAGGATTCATGCCATTAATACCTGCCGGGATTGCTGCCAAATCCAGATTAAGTCGTTGCGCATAAGGCAAATCATTAGCCTGGATTGATCCTTGCCCTAACTGGCTTGCTCCTTGCAAAGTACCACTTAGATGTTTCGATTTGGAAACGCCCCACCGGATTCCCAAGTCCCGTGAAAAATCCTGAGTCACTTCAACGATACGGGCTTCGATCAAAACCTGCTTTACAGGCACATCCAATTGATTAATAAATTGGCACACTTGACGCAATTTTTCACCTATATCCTCCACCCAGATCGTATTTGTACGTGTATCGACGCTAATTTTTCCCTTTTCTGATAAAAGTGAATTTTGTTTATCTTTTAGCAAATGCGCAAGTTCCGCTGCTTTAGCATAATTAACTTGAATCAATTTGGAGTGAACAGGTTCCAGTCTGGTCAACGTATTTTGGCTTTTCAGCCAGTCTTTATGTTTTTTCTCTAATGATGCTTGCGTATCAATAAAGATCACATTACCCGTTTGGCTTTTACCCAATTTTTTGGCAGTCAAAATCATTTCCAATGCTTGCTCCCAAGGAATATCATTTAATGCTAATGTAATCTCTCCCTGAACATTATCA
>CAZTYT010000208.1:0-4152 GCA_964618245.1 uncultured Legionella sp.
GACAGGTGATATTTCCCTGCAAGTCATAAAGAGGAACATAGATTTCCTGCTTGATTTCGATAGCAATGCTTGGAGCTTCAGGGTTATTGGGATTGCCAGGGACTTTGAGTTCAACGATCACTCCCTTTTCATCCACTGAAGCAATCTCTGTGTCTCCTAAATAGAAGAAACGGAGTATTTTCTCTTTCTTACCCTTAGATTCGATGCATTTGGTCAGACTCTTGCCAATGGGGTCGGAAGTGAATTTGACGATATTCTGACCACGATCTGTGATAGAGACGATCTGATTTAGGTCATTGCTTCGATAAGTCCATCTTCTGGTCCCAATCGTTTTAGTAGCAAGGTTGCCATTCTGGTCAAAAGTATAAGTAGCTCCTTCAGCTTCTACGAGCTGGTTGACCCCATAAACTTTATAAAGAGAGCCGTCTTTTTGAAGTGGATTGTGCCGATAGAATCGTAAGCATACTTATGCTCAAATTTCCCCTTTTCAAGAATAAGCTGGGCTAAAGCATTGTAGTCATAGTCTGTGGTGTAAGTTTCATCGTCTAAGAAGGTCTCTCTTTTTTATCAATTTTTTATGTCTCGACGGATGTAAAAAAAAGTAGTTTTGATTGGCATAATCTGACTTGACATGCCTATGAACTTCGACCAACTTGTCCCCCTCAGGCAAGAACACCTTATAATCCAGTCCCTTTAAAAACTCGATTAAATCATTAGGCTGATAGTTAAAAGGTTTACACCACTCATAAATCAGCTCCAGAACAATTACAGGTTTATCTCTAATAATAACATCCGCCCCACCCTGTAAAACAAATAGTTCCGCCCCTTCGACATCGCATTTAATAAAATCCACACCAGCGTTCAAAAACAAATGCTTGCAGGAATCAAGAGTTTGCATTTTACATAGTAATTTCTCGGGGTTTTCATACCCAATTACGTTTCTACTAGAAGCAAGGCATGCTCCGCCTGGATAATAATAAAATTCAGCTTCCCCTGTCTTATCAGACAGTCCGTAATTATGCGGGATGACATTTTTGATTCCATTTATCACAATGTTCGAGACGAGATACTGATAATTCGGACCTACTGGTTCAAAAGCATGAATTATGGATTTGGTATACTTTTTCCCCCAGAGCAAAGAGTACCATCCAATATTTGCACCCACATCAAGGATCACCATCGCATCAGTAAGGATCCGATCAAAAATCCGCATTTCCGATTTTTCGTAAGCCCCCCAATTAATCAAATCAAATGGGACACCCCGTCTATCTTTTCCGTTGAAAACAAGCTTTATGTTTTCTTCTCTTGTAGTAAAAACAACGCATGCATCGGAAATCTCGATTTTACTGATCCCGGTTTTACACAAATGTTCTGCATATTCATAAAGGGATTTGTTATACGAATGCATTTTGTCAATAAAATCATAGTAATCCAATGACCCGGTTTTGAATTGTTCCTTAAACTCATCAAAAATATTTTTATGTAGGGGTTCGTCAGTTGCTAAGTGTTTGCGAAATTTTTTAAATTTTTTTTCTAATTCAGTTAATTTCAGGTCTCGTTTTCCGTGATTTTTAGTTGTCATATTTTTAGTTCTTTGAAGCCATAATTATTTTTTCGCTCTTAGCTTGAACGAAAGCAGCACAAAAATAAAGAATTACAATTGCTAAAACAAATATAAACATTTTACCATTAAGCAGAAAGCCAACTAGCGGAGAAAAAGCAGCAGCAATTGTATCTCCAAACTCAACGAAGGCTGCTCCAGTAGCCTTGTGTTTAGATCCAAACATATGGATCACGGTAACAGTTACAAAAGGCAGATATAATCCCCCTATAACAGAATAATGACTCATAGCATTCACAAAGAGATCTGCGCAAGATACGGAAGTTAAAATACATCTAAACAACACAATAAGCATTGTGCCTGCCCCAATATGGTAGAAAAGGCTAATGATGGAAATATGAGGGAGCCTATTGTAAAGCATCGCAAGAAAGATTCCTACTAAGGTTCCATAATCTGTAAGTGATTGACTCAAACGAAATACTGGTGATGTTTCTAGAAAAGCCCAAAGAAGATAAAATGTTGACTCGGACAGAGTAAATGCCACTAGAGTAAGAAGAATCGGTAATCTAAGTGAAACGGCAAAGAAATTTTGATGCTTAGTTATTTCTTTATCATAACCATCATTGAAGAAGAAAATTGTAAAAAATATATTCAGAAAAAGGACAGACAAAATACATAAAACAACAGATTCGTATTGAAATTGATTTAAATAATCAAAAAACGACCACGGTATATATTGCGCAAGAAGAGTGACGCTGATTATTTGCAACATCGAATGTTTTGGGAAATTATCCAAAAAAGCGGCTCTAGCAACTGGCATTGGATTGAATGTTAAGCTTATTAGGACAAGGACCCAGGTTTCAAATCCATAAAACATCAAGAGTGCGCCTCCTACCAATCCTAATAATTGAGAAATCACAAGAGCTTTTTTTCGGTAATGTCGATCAGAAATATACCCGAAAACAAAACCAGGTATCATTTGTAAAATGAGCCACCCCAAAAGAAATATCTGGCTCTTAGCAACAATCCCATGCTGATATACTTGTATATTGACAGTTTCTACCAAAGCTATTGCAATAAGAGATGGGATAGCTTGTTGCAGTATCCCCTTTCGGCTATTCATGAATCCTAAGATCCTTTTGGTATTTCTTTATTAACTTCTTGTAGGCATTTTTTTTCAATATAGCGTCGACAGCCTTTTTTGAGTGTTCGCCGGTAATATACTCAAAATCCGGTGAACTGGTATTTAATATTTTTAATACTTGTTCACAAACAACCTCTATTTTTTCCCATATTAAATCGTTGCAAAATGATCGTTTATAGGGACTTAAATTTGTGTTTTCGGATTTCATTATTTGCATACCAGTAGGCAATGGGTTTGGGCGAATAACGGAAACACCGATATTCCATTGCTTGAGCAATACAGCCCATTCAAATGCAACACACTCCAAAGCAGCCTTAGAAGCAGCATAAACGCCAAGACTCGGCCAATGATCAATACTTACAACACTACTGATGAAAATTAAATTTCCCTTATTGGCCAACCTGAATTTTGGTAAAATCTTGTTTGTTAAATAAAGAGGACCAAAGAAATTCACATCAAAAACATGATGAATTTCTGAGCTGGACATTACGTCCGCAGGATCCAAGTAGGCAATCCCAGCATTATGAATAACAGCATCAATACTTCCTACCTCTTGGTAAATTTTTTGTAAAGCTACATCGATAGATTGATAATTTTGCAAATCAAGCTGAAAATATCGAATGTTTGCTGTGTCTTTAAAATATTTTAAATCTCTGACAGTTCCATAAATAAGGAATCCATGCTGAGATAAATAGTCAACAAGAAATTTACCAAGACCCCTTGAAGCACCGGTAATGAGAATTTTTTTCATATAACGTATAAATTACAACAAATCATTCAAAAAAGAAAAATGATTATTTTTTATAATCATTATGTTTTGTAAAAGGACTTCTTTTATCTGGCCAACTGAATTTTTTTATAAAACCAGGATGATCAGGGGCTAATTTAATCATATCGTCATAATACCCCGGTATATCATCTTCAGGTACCCAACCTGGGGACACGCAATGTGTTATTAGGGTAAACTCACTATTAGGTGCTGGCGTTGCTGCAAACCAAGTGTTTTTTTTCACAATGCAAAAAAGTTGATCACCATTGAAAATATCAGGCCCAACTCTAATTGTTTTAATATCTCCATCTTCTATTAAATACAAATCAATCGAACCACCTAAACAATATTGCCAACTTTCATCAGATAGTAACTTGTGTAGAGGGAAAATGCATCCATTAGGAATTAAATAATAAGCCCAATTAAACAATGGACGAGATTTATTTGCTTCAAGTTCAATAAAACTATCAGAACAGTAATCTTCCTTAACATAATCATTATCCCATAGCTTTTTGAGACCGAGCTTGTTAATGATTTTTTGTATTTGATTATCCATATCTGTTTTATACTCAATTAAGACAATTACATAAAGAAAAAATTTGTATATGCTTACTCAGGCACGAAGGGCTGTGTTGAAAAAATAAATTTATGCGGTTGAGAGAGATACCTGAACTCAAT
>CAZTYT010000209.1:0-4098 GCA_964618245.1 uncultured Legionella sp.
AGCAATGTTAAACCAACCATTTTGCTTTTGATGCCAAGTTGTTTCTGTGACAGTAATGCGCCCATCCCAATAAAGCCTCTATCAGCTGGCTCCCACTTTACTGTCCAGCCAAGACCCGATTCTAAAGGGTTTGTACTCGTGTCCATATCTTGCCCATAAAGTAGCATACCTGCTTCAAGTCTTAAGGTATCACGAGCACCCAAGCCACAAGGGTGTACGCCTGCTTTTTTTAAGTCTTGCCATAAGTGGGTTATTTGCTCTTGAGGAACAATAATTTCAAAGCCATCTTCGCCCGTATATCCAGTGCGTGCGAAAAACCATTGTTCTACATCTACGCATTCAAAAGAAGTTAATGTAGATACTGCGTCTATTTGAGCAGCATTAAGAATAGTTAGAGTTTTGGCGATGGCATTAGGTCCTTGGACGGCAAGCATGGCAAGTTCTCTTCTTTCTTGTAAACCCACTGCAAAGCCTTCGCTTTTCTGGCGAATCCAGGCCAAATCATCTTGTCTGGTGGCTGAATTAAGAATGACCCGGTAATTATCCGAAGCACGCTGGTACACTATTAAATCATCAATAATGCCTCCATGTTCATTACACATACAGCTATAAAGCGCTTTTCCGTTATGCTCCAGGAGATCTACATCATTGGTTAGAAGTTTACGTAGAAATTGACGTCCTCCCGCTCCCAGTATATCAACAATGGTCATGTGTGAGACATCAAACATCCCAGCATCATGGCGTACATAGTTGTGTTCATTAATTTGTGAACCATAATGGAGGGGCATTTCCCATCCGTGAAAATCGACCATTTTGGCGCCACTTTCCAGATGAGCTGCATTAAGTGGAGTTTTAGCAATCATTGCCTGGATCCTTTTCCTATCATCTTGATGTGAAAGAGTATACCCGAAATTCTTGGATTTCGGGTATACCTGTTGTTATTAATTTGGGGTGATTTTGCAAGGAATTTTTATCATGAGTGCAATATAAACAAACTTTGATGGCATGTAAATTGTTGATTGGATGTAAGCTAAAGAAGGCAAATCACTATATACTGTTTAATATTAACTGTTGCGTGGGGCATATAACATGGCTTTGCTAAATGTTTGGCGTTGGATCCTGGATTTTGGATGGTTGGTTGTACTATTAATTTTATGGGATCATTTTTGGCGTGACCGCCAGGCATTGCTGAAAGCCCAATTCTGGTTAAAGGCAAAAGGACATATTACTGCTTGTGAATGGACACAGGCAGGGCATAGCGTCTGGCCCAAAATTGAATATTCTTATCAGGTACATGATCAAGCGTTACATGGCCATTATTTATTTTTGGATACGGCTCATAATAATCCTAACAGTCGATACGCTCGTCGCGTTGCATATAAGGTTGCAGTTGCTTATAAGGAAAATCAGGAAATAGATGTTTATTACAACCCTAACCATCCGGAGCAATCCGCTTTAGATGTTTCAATGCCGAAAAAATTAAACATTATTTTAATTTTAATCGGCATGTTAATAATTTTACATGTAGTGCTTATGGTTTGGCGGCACCTACATTAGCTGGCAGAGTTGTTTCATCTTCGGCTGGACATTGGCAAGGTGGCTTTGTGACTACCGATTGCAGGCTCGTTATAGTAAAGCCTCTCACACCTTGTCCTGATGGCGCCACAGCATAAGTAATGGTTACTTTTAAGTTTTGATGCTGTTGATACTGTGGATTTTGGTAAACTACCAATGTATCCATGGTCGCTTTCCAATGGGTGGGGTCAATCGTGGTAATGACTGGTGGCCTGGTTGCTACGGCACTTACATAATAAAGATTTTTTTGTACAGCCTCAGGAAGTTTCGAATCATTTAATGCTTTGGTATAAGCTATCCATGCGTCTGCAGTGAAATATTTGGCAATAAACTTTTGATTTTCGAGATAATCTTTATAATTAAAGGTATAAGTCGCTACAATAGCCTCGTTGACCCATACTGCCATGGGAGCTTGCTCAGGACCTGCATAGGTGAAATTAAAACAAAAAGTTAACAAAGTGAAAGCTAACAATAGAAATTTTTTATTCATCATTTTCTCTCGTATTTTCAAAGCTTCTTGATATTGTATCTCTCAGTGTAATCATTTTTCCGAAATAAAAAAATCCCCGGATTTTCACCGGGGAAAGTAAATTGTTTGGATAAAGTCCAAACAATGCTTCGCTTAAGAGGGGATAAAGCGAAGCCAAGCATTTGGGGGAAATGCTCACTTATTTAGACACGGGAAATTTTTAATAGTTCATTTTTTGTGCAAAATATTTTTTTATTGGCATTTGGGGATATCAATTGCTAGGCAACAATTTAGGTACCAACCTATCGTTGAAGCTATAGTTATGCTATCCTAGGGTGTTTTATGTCGGCATTTATCTAAAGGGGGCATCGTGCGCAATAGTCGGTTCTACTTTGCTAATCCCGATAGAGTTGGTCGATTTATTAATCGTTGGGATCTGTTACTCCTCATTTTAATTTTTGCCGTTCTATTCTTTTTTGGATGGGCAGGTTCACAAATGGCTACTCCTTATCAGTTAGGAGACCAGATCCCCATTTCTTTAGCTCCAGAAAATTTGCCTTTTTATGCCTTACGCACCGTCTTAAGGATGTTCATTGCCTTATTTTTTTCAATTCTCTTTACGTTTACTATTGGGCTTTTAGCCGCTAAAAATCGCCGGGCTGAGCAGGTCATTATTCCGGCTATTGATATTTTGCAATCCATTCCTGTATTAAGTTTTTTATCCATTACAGTGACCGGATTTATTCATCTTTTTCCCCACAGCTTGCTTGGGCCTGAATGTGCTTCAATTTTTGCTATTTTTTGTGCTCAAGTATGGAATATGACCTTTGGTTTTTATCAATCCTTAAAAACTTTACCCTATGATTTACAAGAAGTGGCATCCATGTTTCGGCTTTCTGCCTGGCAACGCTTTTGGAAGCTGGAAGTGCCATTCTCAATGTCTGGTTTGTTATGGAATATGATGATTTCCATGTCTGCCAGCTGGTTTTTTGTGGTTTTATCCGAAGCGATTGCTGTTGCCCATCAAAATATCCGCTTACCTGGCGTAGGATCCTACATTGCTTTAGCGATTGAGCAGCATGATTTGCAGGCTGTTGGGTATGCTATCCTGACCATGGTGGTTGTTATCTTTTTATATGATCAAATTTTATTTCGCCCTTTAATTGCCTGGTCAGAGAAATTCAAATTTGAACCGTCACCGGATGATGCGGAATATCAATCCTGGCTAGTTGACTGGATACGCGGCAGTCGCTTAATGAAGCAATTTACAGAAATTATTAGCATGCTTACTGATAATTTTATCAATGCCCGCTGGCTGCGAATTGGTGAGCCTAAAGCAATTAAAGAAGTCGATCTTAAACGGCAAAAGCGCATTGACAGATTTTGGAATACAGTTGTTTTAGTCGGTGTATTGAGCGGTACCTGGTTTTTATTGCGTTTTATTCTGGCAGAGTTAAGGATTACAGATATTTTGCACGTTTTTGTGCTGGGAGCGATTACTGGAATTCGAGTAATTGCCTTAATTGCCTTAAGCTCTTTAATTTGGATTCCAGTTGGTGTTTGGATTGGTTTAAGGCCACGTATTGCCCAGCGCACTCAACCTATTATTCAATTTGTTGCAGCGTTTCCGGCTAATCTTTTTTACCCTTTATTTGTTATCGCTATCGTAAAGTTTCATTTGAATGTAGAAATATGGGTCACTCCCTTAATGATACTTGGCACTCAGTGGTATATTTTATTTAATGTGATTGCAGGTGCATCCACTATTCCCCGTGATTTATATCTTGCTGCAGATAACTTTGGTTTAACTGGGTGGTTATGGTGGAAACGCTTGGCTTTACCTGGAGTTTTTCCCTTTTATATTACCGGCGCTATTACTGCTGCCGGTGGTGCATGGAATGCTAGTATTGTTGCTGAATGGGTTAGCTGGGGGGATGTCACCTTAAAAGCCACAGGCTTAGGGGCATATATTCAGGCCAGTACGGCTATTGGTGATTTTCCCAAGATTGCGTTAGGGACAGCCATGATGTGTTTATATGTGCTGACGTTTAACC
>CAZTYT010000210.1:0-4089 GCA_964618245.1 uncultured Legionella sp.
ACGCGAGTCAGCAAACAAAGTGAACAATTAAACCAATTGCAATTGGCCATTAGCTTACTTCAGCAGGATATTCCCCAAATCGCAGAGCGTGCCGTGCGCGGCAATGATATGCGTTTATTTCCAATTTTTATTGGTCGTTCAGAATACCTGGAGTTTACTCGCGATGGAGAAATAAACCCAGGAAATCAGGAAAAAAAGAGCTCTCTTAAGCGAGTGGCCTATGTATGTGAAAACAATACATTCATACGGCGCACCTGGCCAATACTCGACACTACCAATCGAAATCAACATATTGATAAAACCTTAATAAATGATCTTAAGAATTGTCACTTTGGCTATTTAAATCAAACCTTGCATGTTTTTGCTGAATGGCGTGCCGATGCAGTGGCAGCTGATCAAAATAAAGAATCTTTGCCTAAAGCAGTGCAAGTAAATTTGACTGTGCGTAATCAAGGCGAAATTAATTTACTCTTCCCTATTCCAGAGAGGCTTTATGTTACACCGCAATAATAGCCGTGGCGGAGCTTTGCTTACTGCACTTTTTATTATGACCTTGGTCGCCATAGTCGCTACAGCAATGAGTGCTAAACTGCAATTGGATATTTATCGTACTCGGTTAATCATCGTTCATGACAGGCTTTATTTAGCATCTCAAGGGGTTATTTTTTGGGGCATGAGCGAATTAAATGATCCTAAAAAGCATTTTGCAAAAACAGATAAACAGGGCATGGTTAGTGTGTATCCCGCTGCTTTGAAAGCGATTTACCCAAACGTCAAATTAAGTGGCGGACTCTATGATTTGCAAGCACGATTTAATCTGAATAATTTGGTAAATAAAAAATACATCTTAGGATTTATTAACTTAATGGGTCATACTGTACCAGAAATGACCACCGGAGAAAAAGTAAATGTCGCAATGGCGGCAAGCGACTGGGTATCTGCCTACGATTTGGGAGTTGGCCAAGATCAGTACTTATCCTATTACCTAAATCAAAAACCGCCCTATCATCCGAGTAGACAACTGATGGCAAGCAACTCCGAATTGCGCCTGGTTAAAGATGCCAGCTCCCAGATATATTCTGGGTTACAACCTTATATTACAGCTTTACCAGCAATCACTCCTTTTAACCTTAATACTTCCTCTAAAAATGTATTAATGGGCTTAAGCAGTACCATGGATGATGAAAAAGCAAATAAATTAATCGCCGCAAGAGGTGAGAAAGGCATAAAAAACCTTGAAAAAATTAAAGAAATATTGCAGCAGCTAAATATTGCAAATGAGCAAGTTACTTTAGAAAGTAACTACTTTTTAGTAGTCGCTAATGCCACTAGCGAAAACTCCTCCTTAAATACTTATACTTTATTGAAAAGAACAAAAGATAAAAAAGGAAAAATTACAGTAAACATATTAAGAGAAAGTTTTAATATATTTTAAATCATCATTGGCTTCAGGCATATCTGCTAATTAAAATCATTTATATATGCCTGATGAAAAATCATGAGGGGAGTATATAAACAAAAGAGAAATAAAAAAACAGTATGGATTTTAATTAGACCAATATTGCTCGTGGATAAAAATTTTTTAATAAGTAACATTTAAAGGATTACTTTTGCTCAGACTCATCCTTTTTTTGAGGTTGAAGCTTTTTTATCAACTCTTCAGCTTCTTTTAGGTCTGCCGCAGATAATTTGGCTTTTACCTCTTTTAGTTCTTTTAATGCTTCGGGATTTTTATTATCAGCAGCCAGTTTTAACCAGGCATAGGCAGTCACCCAATTTTGTTTGACTCCCAAACCAGCTAAATACATATAACCCAACTTGGCTTGCCCCAGTGGGTCACCTTGTTGTGCCGCTTTGGTGAACCAAAAAGCCGCTTGCTCGTAATCTTTATTAATCCCTGTTCCAGTCAGAAGTAACTGTCCGAATTGTGATTGAGCATCAGGCTCGCCTCCTTGGGCTGCAATTTGATACCAATAAGCCGCTTTTTGTGGATCAGCAGCGCTAATTCCATAGCCATTCAAATAATAGTAAGCCAAATAGGTAGCTGCTCGCATATGCCCCTGATTAGCCGCTTGAGAAAACCAGTAAAATGCCGCGCTATCATCAGCAGCGATACCTTTTTCTTGTCCTGTATATAATAAACCTAAACTATAAGCTGCCTTGGAATCACCTTGTTCTGCGGCTTTTTGATACCAAAATAAAGCTTTATTCGCATTTTTGGTTGTCCCTATGCCCATAATGTAATCATAAGCTAGATTAACTTGTGCCTTGACATACCCTTGTTCTGCAGATTTTTTAAACCATTGCCAGGCCATTTTATCGTCAACCTTAACACCATCACCACTGGCATACATTAAGCCAACATTTCGTTGGGCAATGGGATTTCCCTGTTCCGCAGCTTTCATATACCATTTAAACGCTTGAGCATAATCTTGTTTAACTCCCTCACCTAAATCATAAAGAAATCCCAAACTAAGTTGGGCTAGCGCATTATTTTTTTCCGCTGATTTCTGATACCAATTCATTGCTTCAGTGTAGTTTTTAGAAACCCCCTGCCCATACTGATACATACGGCCTATTAAATACATGGCTTCTGGATTACCTTCCCGGGCCGCTTGCATTAAATGCGGATAAGCAGTGGTGTAATCACCATTCTCAAAGGCAGAAAAACCAACAATTTCATCTGCAAATACAATATTCACCCAGAATAATGCTGCAAAAATCAACCAGCGCATCCCGGCTCCATTTTGGTTCCCTTATTTAAAATAGTAGAATAAATAAACAACAAAGCAAGTATTTACACAGATGCAAGTGGGTCGTTATTTTGACCATTAGGCTATTTATGCTACAATATTCACACAATTTTTATAGGAATAATTATGGAAGAAAAATTTAACTTTAAAGAGTTGCCCAGAGAATTACAAAAAGAAATAATGGAATATTTACCCACACAAGACATTATCGATATAATTTGTAAAGCTACTTATAAAACAAATCTTAGCTTTTTTCAAACTAATATCATTGAGGGTCGAAAAATTTTAAAGGCTGCTTCAACCAGTGATCACGATACAGTAAAAAGCATACTTAAAAACAATATTGACTCATTTACTCAAAGAGGAAAGATAACTGATTCTTCTGGACGTACTTTTGAAAATATTTCTGGTTTTGAATACGCCCTTTGGGCTTTGGATAAACATTTGTTAACTACTATGCTTCAATGCTTACCACGGGGTAATGAGGGTAAGCGCATTAAAAAAACATTATTAGAGCAATACGAAAAAGTACAAACTCAAGGGGTCACCTATTGGCTTAATGGAGAAAAATTTACTGAGACACATTTTAATTTTGAAAGCACTATTCTAAAGGCACTCCGTACTTTGGTTGGTTTCTTCGCCCCTCCTACAATGAATTGGAAAGCAGCAGAAAAATATTGGGCCCCTGGCCTTGGTGGCGCACAAAAACTTTTACCCATGCATGTAGTTTATGAGTATTGCTCTAAAGAACCTTTCGGCCCTACTGTACCTCAATTTATTTCTAAACCACAATCATCCACTCAAGTTTATAATTATGATACTTGGAAATGGGAGAATTGGTTTGCTAAAAACTCCTCTTTAGGAGTTAAATCTGCCATATTCAAAGGTGAGCAAGCACAACCATACAGCTCTGAACAGGATATTGTAGAGTCTTATGTAGAGGCTTGTCGCAAGGATTTAACCGCAATGGAACAATTGTATACAGTAAGACAACAAGATATTATTGATTTAAAGCTGCAACTTGAAGGACAAGTAGAAATGGATCCAGAGGTTGATACTCAGCCCAGTTCTCATTTTAACTTTAACTGCAGTATTATTTAATTTGGATTCAATTCTTAACTAGTGTGGAAATTAATAGAGTATTAAAAGGAAAAAATTCATTTTCGGTTTCCGAATCCCCGCGGCATCGACCGCCATTAACTGAGCTATATTTAGAGATAAAATCTTTTCTATTAAGCGGAGGTGAACGCTTAAAAATAGTCGCCCATTTGTAGTTTGGAGTGGACCCCGCGGTCGATGCCTTCCAATTAGCCCTAAGTATTTGTTGACAAAATGT
>CAZTYT010000211.1:0-4071 GCA_964618245.1 uncultured Legionella sp.
AGTTCCCAAATAAGGTTTTACCAACTCAGCATGATGTACTAAAGCTTCTGCTAAAGGCATAATTAATACGCCCGCTGGCAAAGCCAATGACTCTACACCAGAAACGACACCATTACGAATGACTACCTTTTGAGTAATGGGTAAATCAGAAAGCAATGGTTTAGATTGCTGCTTGACTGTTGCCGTAGCAAAGACCTGCTTTAAGAAAGGATCAACTTGGGTATATTTCCAATCCTCTTGATGGCGCTCAGGAAATCCTTGCTTTTGTAAAGCATGCAAAGCATTGGACTGCAATTGGGCAAGCCAGGGAATTGTCGATAAACTGGCATGAGCCTGTTGCTGATAAAATTCCAAAATCTCGTTCATCACTACACCGTTTCCTCAAGCCAGCTATACCCTTTTTCTTCTAGTTCTAATGCTAAGGTTTTATCACCAGACTTAATAATGCGTCCATTCACTAAAACATGAATAAAATCAGGTTCAATGTAATCCAGCAAACGCTGATAATGGGTGACCATGATAATCGCACGCTCAGGTGAACGCATAGCATTCACTCCTTGGGAAATAATCCGTAATGCATCAATATCCAACCCAGAATCCGTCTCGTCTAAAATAGCTAACTTAGGTTCCAAAGCGGCCATTTGTAATATCTCATTACGTTTTTTCTCACCACCAGAAAACCCTTCATTGATGCTGCGATATAAGAAACTCTCATCCATATCGAGTAGCGCACATTTTTCGCGAATAAAGGTTAAAAACTCTATCGCATCCAGTGGATTTTTGCCTTGTCCCTTGCGCACTGCGTTTACTGATGCTTTAAGAAAGTTAATATTAGTTACACCAGGAATTTCTACCGGGTATTGAAATGAAAGAAATAAGCCAGCACGTGCTCTTTCTTCTGGCGATAAAGGTGCCAGATCATTTCCTAAATAAGTCATACTGCCACTGGTCACATGATAAAAAGGGTGGCCAGCTAAAACTTTAGACAATGTACTTTTACCAGAACCATTCGGGCCCATAATAGCGTGAACTTCGCCAGCATTTACCTTGAGGTTGATGCCTTTTAATATGGATTGTTCGTTCACTTCTACATTTAATTCATTGATTTCTAACATATTAACCTACTGCCCCTTCTAAACTTAAACCCAGTAATTTGGTTGCCTCAACTGCAAATTCCATGGGTAACTCTTTTAATACCTGTTTACAAAAGCCATTCACAATCATCGAGACGGCATCTTCTGTATCAATCCCGCGTTGTTGGCAATAAAACAATTGCTCCTCACTGATTTTAGAGGTTGTTGCTTCATGCTCTACCTGCGCGGTAGGATTTTTTACTTCAATGTAAGGAAATGTATGTGCAGAACACTCCGATCCCATCAACATGGAGTCACATTGCGTGTAATTACGGGCATTGGTAGCGGTTGGCGCAATGCGCACTAATCCACGATAAGCATTATGTGCCCGTCCTGCGCTAATTCCTTTGGAAATAATCGTCGAACGCGTATTTTTTCCAATATGAATCATCTTGGTGCCAGTATCTGCCTGTTGCAAATTGTTAGTCAAAGCCACCGAATAAAACTCACCTACAGATTCATCGCCTTGCAAAACGACACTGGGATATTTCCAGGTAATGGCTGAACCTGTTTCAATTTGTGTCCAGGAAATTTTAGAGCGCTTACCTCGACAAGCTCCGCGTTTAGTCACAAAATTATAAATACCACCTTTGCCTTCTTTATCGCCGGGATACCAATTCTGTACCGTAGAATATTTAATTTGAGCGCCATCTAAAGCAACTAATTCAACTACCGCTGCATGCAATTGATTTTCATCACGCATGGGGGCAGTACAACCCTCCAGATAAGACACATAACTGTCTGCATCTGCAACAATGAGGGTACGCTCAAATTGGCCCGTCGATGCTGCATTGATACGGAAATAGGTCGACAGCTCCATTGGACAACGCACCCCCTTGGGCACATAGACAAAAGAGCCGTCACTAAATACCGCTGAATTTAAAGCCGCATAAAAATTATCACGATAAGGCACTACTGAACCTAAATATTGCATCAATAAATCAGGATATTTATGGACTGCTTCTGAGAATGGACAAAAAATCACCCCTTTCTCGGCCAATTTGGCTTTAAAAGTAGTTGCTACGGAAACGCTATCAAACACCGCATCGACTGCCACACCAGCAAGCATTTCCTGTTCTTTTAAGGGAATACCCAGTTTTTCATAGGTGCGTAATAATTCGGGATCTACTTCATCCAGGCTTTTAGGCGCATCTTTTTTACTTTTAGGGGCTGAATAATAAGAAATAGCCTGATAATCAATCGGTGGATAATGCACACTAGACCACTCAGGATGAGGCATAGTAAGCCAGTGCCGGTACGCTTTTAAACGCCATTCCAGCAAAAATTCAGGCTCTCCTTTGACTGCAGATAAACGACGAATAACATCCTCATTTAATCCAGGTTCAAAAGTTTCTACTTCAATGTCGGTTACAAAACCATGTTGGTATTCTCTGTCTAGCAGAGAATTAATTTGCTCACTGCTTTTAGCCACGATTGACTCCACTTGCTAATTGTCGGACACGTTCAATATCTCGTGCCTGGAGAGTTGGTTTTGCCAAAGTATCCAAACTCACGCTATCCAATGCAGTCTCTATCGCCTGGCTAATAAGCCGCCAATTACCTTGAATAGTACATACTCCTTGTAACGAACATTCATTAGGTTGCAAACTGCATTCGGTGAAACCACGATGTTCTTCCAATGCAAAAATAATTTGCGATATGGAAATTTCAGTAGCCGGCCTGCGCAACCGATATCCTCCGGTTGCCCCTCGTACTGAAGTTAACAAACCTGCACCAGTTAAACGTTTTAAAATTTTACTTACCGTTGGGACAGTTAAGTGGGTGTGTAATGCAATATCACGGGCATTACAAAGATCTTGCGCATGTCGTGCAAGATACACCATCACCACTGTTCCATAATCGGCCAATTTGCTGATGCGCAGCATAACACTCCGGGGGTAAATAATCTAGTACTAAATAAGTCTTAATTAAAGACAAGGCTCCGCGTTTAGTTTTTAATGTTCATACTATAAATATAGTACTAATTTGGTTCTATATGCGGCCAATGCGAATAGTATCCTATTGTGATAGAGGGATGCAAGTAAAAGTACCCGCGATTTGGAGACAATAGCTGCATTTTGGAGCGATGGAAATAAATTTCTTAGGCGGTATACGCCCTATTGTAATAGGTACTTTTTTATACTACTTGAACTCGATGCATTATATCCGTATTATCATCTTTTAATTATTTTATCGAAGCGCTTGGTCGTTCGATGTGATTAGCGATTGAAACCCAACTGATTTAGGAGCGAACCATGACAGCTGAGCATTATCCTGCCTCGCTTGTCAGCAGTCCCGTTATTAATTCAGGAACTTTACCAGTTCCTAAAGGATACTATCGTTCCAAATTATTTACTGCCCCGTTTTCTACCAATCCATTGGTGGCTGCGGCAGGGCCCTTATTATCATTACTGGAGCGCTTGTGCCTTAGCCCTGCCCTTCCGTTAATTGAGCATATTCGGGACAATATCGAGCATGAAGTGCTGGCTTTTCAAAGTAAATTGAGTGCTTCCAAATATCCAGAACATTCAATTAGCATTGCCCATTATTTAATGTCAGCTACCATTGATGAACTCATTGGTAAAAATTATATGCGGGTTTATAATATTACGGCCGAATTCCAGGCGTTTACCCCAATTGGGAATGAGGATTCGCCCCCGCATACCCGTTTTTTTGAAATCCTGGAATATCTTAAGGAAAGGCCTAATCAATATTTGGATTTAATTGAGCTTGTCTATTTCTTGCTTATCGTAGGTTTTGAGGGGCAATATCATCTTAAGGCGGATGGCCGTCAAACACTGGATAATTACATTGAGGATCTTTATCAGATCATCCAGCAAAACCGCTTTAACAAGCCTCATCGCTTGTTCAATGAAAACCCGCTACCAAAAACGAGCAAAAACAATTATAAAACTATCCTCTTAACTATGATTGGGGC